>DATHEP010000320.1:0-4842 GCA_035318525.1 Conexibacter sp. | reverse complement strand
GGGGCCCCGAGCGCGTACGTCGATCTGGTCGCACCCTCGACGTCGACGCAGTCGAGGCGGTGCGCGGTGCAGCGGCGCCACTGGAAGGCGTAGGAGACCGTGCCGGTGCCGCTCCAGAGGCCTTCGTCGGCGGTCAGCGTTTCGCCGCTCAGCGCGGTGCCCGTGATCGCGGGCAGCGTGAGGTTCTCGAGCGCGGCTTCGGCCAGCACGACGGGCGTGACCGGCGAGGCGGCGGTGTCGTTGCCGGCCGCACTCGTCGCGGTCACCCGCACGCGGATCGTGTCGCCCGCGTCCCCGGAGACGGGGACGTAGAAGGGGTAGATGGCGTCTTCGATGTCCGCGCAGCCGGCCCCTCTTTCGTCGCAGACCTGCCACTGGTACGTGAGGTCCATCGGCCGTGCGCCCGACCAGGTCCCGTCGCCGGCCGCGAGGGAGCCGCCGACGACGGCGGAGCCGGTGACCGACGGGGCGTCGACGCTCGACGGGGCGGCGTTCGCGATTGCTTCTGTCGGATCCGAGGTCGCAGTTTGCGAGGCGTCCTCGTTGCTCGCCGTCACGAGCAGGCGCAGAGTAGCGCCGACGTCCGCCGCGCCGAGCACATAGGTGGCGCCGGTCTCCCGGTCGATGTTGACGCAGTGCTCGCCTTCGTCGTCGCAGCGCTGCCAGCGGTAGGCGTAGGCGATCGGGCCCGCGCCCGACCACGTGCCCGGGTCGGCGATCAGCGTGTCGCCGGCGGCGGTCGTCTGCGCTTCAATCGTCGGCGCGGCCGTATTGCGCAAGTCGGACACCACGACGACGGCGTTCGGCGCGGAGACGGCGGTCGCGTCGTCGGCGTCGTTGCTGGCGGTGACGGCGACGCGCAGGGTCGAGCCGACGTCTTCGGAGGCGACCTCGTAGTTCGCCTCGTCGGCCCCTTCGATGTCGGCGCATTCGCCGCCTTCTGCATCGCACAGGCGCCACTGGTAGGCGTAGTCGAGCGTCGGGCTGCCCGACCACGAGCCGGGCGACGCGGTCAGCGTCTCGCCTTCGACCGCCTCGCCCCAGGCGCGCGGGAGCGTGTCGTTCGACGGCGGTATCACCGTGACGACCGCGCTCGTGCTTGAGGGCTCCGAGTCTTCGCCCCCGGCGTTCTCGGCGGTCGCGACGACGCGCAGGGTGGCGCCGACATCGGCGGCTTCGAGCACGTAGCGGCGCTCGCGCGCGCCGCTGACATCGCCGCATCTGGCGCCTTCGGCGTCGCAGCGCTGCCACTGGTAGCGGATCGACAGCGGGCGCGTGCCCGACCACGCGCCGGGCGAGGCGACGAGCCGCTCGCCCAGCACCGCGTCCCCGGAGAGCTGCGGCGGGGCGGTGTTCGCTGGCGGGGTGGCCGTCGTGAAGGAGCGGTCGGATCCGGCCACGGGGGCGCCTTCCCCGTGCGCCGCGACGAGCCGGTAGTGGTACGTCGTGCTCGGTTCGAGGCCTCTCAGGCTCTCCGAGATGGGTGCTTCGCTGGAGCCTTCGCCCGCGTCGCCGTCCGGTTCGGGGAGGACGTTGCCGTATCTCGTGTCGGCGCCCCACTCGAAGCGGTAGTGGGTCGGGCTGCCGCCCGCGTCGATCGTCCCGTTCAGCGTCGCCGAGTCGCCGTGGACGGCGGAGGCGGCCTCGGTCGTCACGACCGGGGGGCTGTCGGGCTCGAGCGCGAGGTAGAGGTCACGCGGTCTGCCGTCGAGGCCCGGTCCGTTCCAGGGCAGGCCGTAGTACCAGCCGTCTTCGGTCGTTTCGCCCGGATCAGTGAATGTGGTGAGCTGGCACAGGATCCCGCCGGTCCAGGGCGTCTCGACGGCCTCGAGGTCGCTCGCGCATGCGCCTCTCGTGGTGTTGAGCAGGGCTTCTTCGCCTTCGACGCCGACCTCGGCCCAGCCGGTCGGCATGCCGGGTTCGAAGTTCGCGAGCCCTCTGAGCGTCGTGCACGCTTCGGCGTCTTCGGCTTCCAGCTCGTGCCAGAGCCGGAAGCGGCCGGAGCCGTCCTGCAGGCTCGCGCAGGCGCGTTCGCCGCCGTCGACCTGGGCTGCGTTATGGGCCCAGTTGCGCTGCTGGGCGGTGCCGCACGCGCCGCTGTCGCGCTTGACGACGAAGGCGTAGGTGCCGTCCTCTTCGAGCGGCGTCGGGTCGACCAGCCAGGTCACGCGCGCGAGCGAGGCGCCGAACGGCCGCGAGGCCGACGACTGCGCGACCAACGATCCGGAGCTGAGGTCGCTGCCGGTCGCGAAGGAGTAGATCGACAGCTCGACGTCGGGGCTCGTGGTGCATTCGGAGGCGCGGGCGAGGTCCCCGATCGTGATGCGTCGTACGGTGGTCGACTTCGGCATCGCCTCGATGAAGAAGACGCGCGTGCCCGCGACGAGGTCGACGCTGGAGCTGACGACCGGGTCAGACGACGGCTCGACGACCAGCGACGCTTCCGGTTCGCTCTCGCCCGAGACGACCGTGCCTTCCGCACCTGCCAAGCCGGCCAGCAACAGCAACACGACGACGGCTAGCCCAGCCGTCGTCAACAGCGTCCGCAGACGCCGAGACCGCAGCGACATCGGTCTTCCCCCTTGAATGAGCCCTGATGGGCGGCACGTCTGGACCAGCCGCGCCGACGGCGTCCTGCCGCGGAGCGAGCACTAGTGCCTCCCGACGGGCCAAGTATGGATCGTGCCGTCGAGCGATGTCAACCGACAACCGGGCAGATCGTGCATCGTCACGGGGGATCCTCGGTGTGACCGCCGCTCTGTTCGCGGTCGGGCTTGGTGCTGCTGGTGGTGGGCGTGCCGAGCTCGTCTCCGCGATCGGCTGGGTGCTCGTCGGGATCGCGGGCGTCCTGCTCGTTTCGCTCGCGTTCCGCTACCCGCATCGCGGCGATGTCGAGACCGTCCGCATCGTGTCCGTGTGGCGGCTCCTCTAGGGAACCGCTGACCGGCGGGGTGTCCTCGAACCATGTCGTTCGCCTACTACGACCCAGACGCCGACATCGCCTGGTTCCCCACGGGCGATTCCGACGATGTCGTGAGCGAGCGGGTGCCCGGTGGCCTGCGCGACTACGACCGCGCCACCCGCCAGCTCGTCGCGATCGAGGTGTGGGACGCCAGCACCCGCCTCCCGGCGAACCTCCTCGACGCCCTCCCCGCGCCCGAGCAGACCCACGGCATCGCCGCCTGAGCGTCGGACGCCCCTATCGCTCGACGGTCGACGCCGCGCTCGACGGGCCCTGAGTCGTCGCGATGTCATCAACCCGAAGGCAGCTACCGCTGTTCGATCTTGAACCGCCTGGCGGCCGGCGTGGCATCGAGGTTGCCGGTGCGGTCGCGCGCCCTGACGCGGAACACGTGCTTGCCGGGCTTGAGCTTCTTGTAGGTCTTCGGCGATCTGCAGCGCTTGAATCTCTTCCTGTCGAGCTTGCAGGAGAACGTTGAGCCCCGCTCGCCGGAGGCGAACGTGAACGTCGCCGTGCGCTTTCTCTGGTTGATCCGCGCCCTGCGGAGCGACGTGGCCGGCGCTCTGCCGTCGCGCGCGGCAGGAGTCGGTGAGGGACTGGGGGTCGGGCTGGGGGTTGGCGTCGCCGGAGGCGTCGGATCGACGACCGTCGGCGTCAGCTGGAACGAGGCGACGGACTGCGCCTGGAGGTCCCCGCCGGCGCTCGTGAAGCTCCCTGCCGCGTAGAGCCGGCCGTCGACGAGCGAGAGGGCGAGCCCGGTGCCGGTCAGCGGGCCGTCGCCGGCGCCGTCGGAGCCGACCGGCCGCCAGTCGGTGCCGTCGAAGTGGGCGACGTCGTCGGCGCGCGCGTCGCTGTTCGCGTTCTCGAACGCCCCGGTGACGAAGAGGTCCGAGCCGGCGCCGGTCAGCGCGTTGATCGAGGCCGTCGCCGGGAGCCACCCGTTCCCGCCGCCGCCGTCGGCGCCGAGGGCGCTCCACGACGAGCCGTTCCATCTCGCGACGTGGTCGGCCTGCGGGATGCCTGCGATGTCGTTGGCGTCCGTGCCGACGTACGCGTCGGTCCCGACGGCGGCGAGACCGCGGACGAAGCTCGTGACCGCGCAGTCGCACGGTCCGGCGCCCGCGCCCATCGGCTGCCAGGTGCCCCCCGGTGGCAGGTAGGCGACGCTGTCGGCGGCGGCGATGTTCTCCAGGTTGGTGAACCCACCGCCCGCGTACAGCGTCCCGTTGCTGGCCGTCAGCGTGAGCACCGTGCCGGAGAAGGGATGTGCCGGATCGCTGACCGTGGTGCTCGCGGCGCCCGTGGCCAGGCCGCAGGAGACCAGATAGTCAGCGGATGCGATGCCTGCGGCGTTCTGGAACTCGCCGCCGACGTAGAGCGTCTGCCCGACGATCTGCAAGCTCGTCACGTTCCCGCCGAACGCCGGCCCAGCCGCATCGCAGAACGGCTCCCAGCTCGTGCCGTCCCAGACCGCGAGGAAGTCGGCGTTCGCGTCGCCCCCCGCGTTCTGGAAGCTGCCACCGGCATAGAGCTTGCCGCCGGACACAGCGATGGCGGAGACCCGGCCGTTCGAGATCTGCGACGTCGACGAGCTGACCGCGCTCCAGCTTGTGCCGTTCCACTTCGCGATGCGATCGGCGTCGGGGATGCCGCCCGCGTCGGTGAACTCGCCCCCCACGTAGAGCGCGCCAGGCGTCGCCGCAAGCGCGGAGGCGCCGAGGTTCAGCGCGATGGTCCCCGGTGCACCCCGGTCTCCGAGGTGGTCCCAGCCGCCGGGGCCGGCCGCCGCCGCCAGCGTCACGAGCCCCGCGATGACCAGGACCGACAGGGCGAGAACGGGGAGGAGGCGCCGCGTGCGTGCCGGGCCGAGGCTTCCCATC
>DATHEP010000319.1:0-5640 GCA_035318525.1 Conexibacter sp. | reverse complement strand
CCTGGCGGGGGGCGAATCCCGTGATCACTGTCCCTCTCTACATCACATGGATGTACAGACGGCCAGTGATCGGACGGATGCTGCGATTGGGCGGCTGGCAGACCGCCAGCATGGGGTGGTGGCGCGGCGGCAGCTGGTGTCGATGGGCGTCGGCCGGGGCGCCATCGAGGCTCGCCTCTCTCGCAGAATCCTGGTCCCGCTCCATCGCGGCGTCTACGCCTTCGGCCACCGGCAACTGCGCATCGAGGGGAGATGGCTCGCGGCGGTGCTGGCTGCCGGACCCGGCGCCGTGCTGAGTCACCGCGATGCTGTCGCGCTGCACGGGCTGCGGCCGCCGCCGGACTCGGCGCGGGTGAGCGTGACGAGCCCGGCGCGTCTGCGGCGGATCGACGGAGTGTGGCTCTTCGCGCGGCGCGTGCTGACGAGCGCGGACGTCACGGTGGTGCAGGCGATCCCGGTCACCTCCGTCGCCCGCACGCTCGTGGACCTCGCCCCGATGCTCACCGCGGCCCAGCTCGCGAGCACGCTCGGGGAGGCGGATCGGCGGGGCGTGCTGGACACCCGCGCGGTCGAGGCGGCCGCGGCACGCGTGCGAACGCGGCACGGCCAGGGCCACGCCCGCCTCGGGGCCGCGCTCGATGCCCACGCCAGAAGCGGGGTGACGCTTATGCGCTCCCCGCTCGAGGAGCGCTTCCTCGACCTCGTCCTCACCGCCGGGCTCCCGCGCCCGCTGCTCAACGCTCCCGTCGCTGGCTACGAGGTGGATGCGCTGTGGCAGCGCGAGCGCCTCGTGGTCGAGCTGGACGGCTGGGCGCACCACAAGGAGCGCGCGGCGGCCGCGCGCGACCGTGAGAAGACCAACGCGCTTCAGGTCGCCGGCTACGTCGTGCTGCGCTTCCTGCACGGGGACGTGGTGAGCCGGCCCGCCTACGTGACGGCGGCGATCGAGCGGGCGCTACGCGCCGGGCTCCATGTGGAACGTGAACATCCGCTCCGCCTCGATGCGGGCGTAGACGGCGCCGCTGTCGAGCATCCGCTCCCATGACGCGCCGTAGCGCGGGACGTAGACGTCGAGCAGTACCTGGCGCAGGTCGGCGCCCTCGGGTGCGTTCACGTCGACGATCACCGCGGGCCCGTGCACCGTCACCGCCAGCTCCTCGCCCGGCAGGTGCGTCGCACTGACCTGCGGCCGCGTGCGGATGTGGCGGAAGCGCAGCGAGTCGGGCGACGAGCCGAAGTGGAACGCGCCACGGTGGAAGATCCCGTCGACTGGTCCGACGAACGGGCGGCCGTCGCTGCTGACGGTGGCGAGCGCGAGCAGGCGCATGCCCGTCAGCCGCTCGGCGACCTGCGCCGCGGTCAGCCGGCGCTCGGGCGTGTGGATGCGCTGCAGGTGCGCGCCGGCGGCGGCGTAGCTGCGGTCGAGCAGCTCCTGCAGCGCGGCGAGGTCGGCTGCGGTCTCGTTCATGCGGGACCCTCCTCGACCAGCACCGTGTCGTCGTGCGAGTAGGGCGGCACGGAGGAGCAGACGACGACGAGCGGCGCATCGGGATCGGCCTGCAGTCGGTGCACGACGCCGGGCGGGATCACGACGCAGTCGCCGGCGACGATCTGCGCCTCCTCGGCGCCGAGCCGCAGCCGCCCGCGCCCGCTCGTGACGAGGTAGATCTCCTCGCTCTCGCGGTGGTAGTGGGCGATCGTCGCGCCGCCGGCCGGCACGGTCGCCTCGGCCAGCGACTGCCGCCGACCCGGCGTGCCCGGCACGACCCACTCGCGGATCGTCGAGCCGTCGCGGGTGACGTAGGGCTCGAGCGCGGAGCGGCGGGCGATCTCCATGCGGCGGAGCCTAGCTTCGCCGCAACCCCGCCCGCAGCTCCCGCACCTCGCGCAGCTCCCGGATGTCGTCCGGGATCGGTCGCTGCCCCGGACCCCGCTCGCCGAGCAGCTCCGGCTCGATCCGGTGCCGCACCAGCTCGCCGGCGACCAGGTCGGCGCGCAGCGCCGCCGCACCGGGGCGCGACGACACCACCCGCACCATCCGCGTTCCGCTGAACAGGAGGCCGACGCCGTCGTCGACGGCCCAGCCGCCGGGCAGCTCGCCGCTCCGCACGGCGGCAAGCCACACCGGCAGCCGCTCTGGCTCGCCGTCCGCGTGGACGCTGAGCGAGCCGGGAAGCAGTCCGAGGCCCTCGATCACCTCGGGCGGCCCGCTGGAGCGGGTGATCCCGCCCGCGAACCAGCACATCGCGCCCGCGCTGAGGCCGGCCAGCACGATCCCGCGCCGCCACGCCTCGACGAGCAGCTCGTCGAGCTCGTGTGCTCTCCAGATCGCGAGCAGGTTGCGCATCGAGCCGCCGCCCGTGTAGATCACGTCCTGCTCCAGCACGATGTCGGCGAGCGAGCGGGCGGAGCCGTGGCGGCGGAAGAGCGACAGGTGCGTCGCCGACGCGCGGCGCGCGTAGCGGGCGTAGAACGAGGTGATCTGCGCGGTCGGGTCGCCGGAGGCGGTCGGCAGGAACAGGATCCGCGGCTCGTTCACCCGCACCAGCGACAGCACGAAGTCGTCGAGCGCCGGGTTGTCCGGCTCCATCGTGAAGCCGCCGCCGCCCATCGCGAGGATCTGCGGGTCGCCGCGCAGCCGGTCGCGAACCGTCACGCGGCGGCCAGGTTCCGCTGCACGTCCCCCAGGTAGCTGACTGCGAGCGGCCGCTCGACGACCTCGCCGTCGACCGGCTCGACCTGGAACGCCCGCGCGCGGGGGCGTGAGCTGACGACCCGCTCGAGCGCGCGGCCGACGAAGTGCAGCGCGGCGCCGTCGTCGGCCGCGAAGCCCGGCCGCACCCCGTCGCCGACGAAGCGGTGGTACTCCTCGCGCCGAGCTGGCTCGCCGTCGTAGTGGACGCAGTTCGAGTACGGCAGCAGCCCGAGGCCGCGCACGACGGTCGGCGCGCCGTGGAAGGCGGTGACCGCGTCGGCGAACCAGCACAGCGAGCCAGCGCTCAGGCCGCACAGCACGACACCGCGCCGCCAGGCCTGCTTGAGGATGCGGTCGAGCCCGTGCGCGCGCCACGCGCCGAGCAGCGAGACGACGCTGCCGCCGCCGACGTAGATCACGTCCTGCTGCAGCAGGTGCGCCTCCAGGTCGCCCTCGACCGCCCCGCCGCCGCGCTCGCGCCGGAACAGCGTCACGTGCGACGCCTCGCAGTGGGCGGCGAACGTGCGGTAGAAGCGCACGACGTAGTGGTCGGCGTCACCGGAGGCGGTCGGCACGAAGCACACGCGGGGCCGGTCGCGCGCGGCGAGCGACAGCACGTAGTCGTCCAGCAGCGGGTTCCCGGCCTCCATCGAGAACCCACCACCCCCGAAGGCGACGATCTGCGGTGGGCGTCCGGTGGTCATGACGTGAGTGTTCCAGCGCAAATCGTGCGTGTCTTTGCGCGCGCGTCCAAGCTTGGTGCGCCACCGGGCCAAGTGCAGCCGGACCGTACTTGACAAAAAAAATGGAGCGATGAGTAGTATTAGGCGATGGGGGTGGGGGCGCAGGAACAGCTGATGGCCAGGGTCGGCCCCGCGCAGCATGCGCTCCTCACGGGGTACGTCGAGGCGCGCAGGCAGGCTCGCGGCAAGCCGTTCACGCTGCTGTTCGTGACCGCGCACATCAAGCGAGCGGTTCGCACGCTGCTCGAGGCGTACGCGGAGCGGGCCGTGCTCGTGCCCGAGGACGACCCGTTGGACGAGTGGCTCGAGACGACGCGCGAGGAGCTCCAAGCGTACGTCGGCCAGCTGCCGGACCAGCCGCTGGTGCGTCTCTACACCAGCCTCCAGACGCCGCTGCTGTCGATCGGAGCGGGAGCCCTTCTCACGACACTCGGGCTGCGGCTGTCGGACCTCTGCATCTGCTACCTGTTCAGCGCGCTCTCGTTCGCGGTGCCGTGCTCGGTGCTGATCTTCATCCCGGGCGCGGCCGCGAACGCGAGCAGACTGCTGTCCTCCGCGCAGGGAGGCGGGCAGGCGTTCGCACACGAGCGCGAGCTGGCCGCCGCGCTGGAGCTGCCGCTGCGCCGCCAGCTCCCGTGGGAGGCGATCTGCTGCGGTGGCAGCGCGATCTGGTTCCTGTCGGTTCCGTCGATCTTCGGCGCGTACGTCCACGACGACGCGAACCTGCTCGAGGTCTTCGCCGGCGGCTTCGCCCTCGTCGCGCTCGGGCTGCTGGTGCACTGGCTCGCGACGGGCGGTCTGACGCGCGTCAAGCTGTAGCGAACGCGGGGCGATCCGCCACGCGCCACGCGATCGCGCCGACGACCGCGGAGACGACGAAGACCGCCGGCCACGCGCCGATCGCGTCGCCGAGCGGGTGGGACAGCGCGAAGCCGACGAGGAAGACGGCGACGAGCGCGAGCGCGCGCGGCAGGCCGAGCAGCAGGCGCCAGCGAAGTCCGCAGGCGAGCGCCGCGGCGAACAGGACGACGCCGCCGATCGCCCGCACGCCTGTCAGCTCGGCGACCGCGAAGCCGAGCAGCAGTCCGCCGGCGGCGAGCGGCGAGGTGGGGAGCGGGCGCATCGCGTGGAGGGTAGTACGGTGGCGACGACCCCGGCGACCGACGGAGGAGCACGCATGTCGCACACGCAGAGCGAATCGCACGCACAGGCGCTGAGCGCAGACCTGCAGGGCCGAGTGGTCGCCTCTGGCGACGACGACTGGGACCTCGCACGGCAGGCCTTCAACCTCGCGCTCGACCAACGGCCGTCGCTCGTCGCCTTCCCGGCTGACGCGCGCGACATCGCGCACGCGGTACGCGTTGCGGCGCAGCGCGGGCTGCGCGTCGCGGCGCAGCGCACCGGCCACAACGCCGGACCGCTCGGCGCGCTCGACGGCACCGTGTTGCTGAACACGTCGGCGCTCGACGACGTGGAGATCGACGCCGGCGCCCGTCGCGCCCGCGTGGGCTCCGGCGCGTGCTGGGCGGACGTCGTCCCGGCGGCGTCCGAGCACGGGCTCGCGGCGCTGCACGGCTCGGCCCCCGGCGTCGGCATCGCCGGCTACACGCTCGGCGGCGGCGTCGGCTGGTACGCGCGCAAGCACGGGATCGCCACCAACCGCGTGACCGCGATCGAGCTCGTCACCGCCGACGGCGCGCTCGTGCGCACGGACGCCGACCACGAACCTGACCTGTTCTGGGCGCTGCGCGGCGGAGGCGGCGGATTCGGCATCGTGACCGCGCTCGAGTTCGAGCTGCTGCCGATCCCCGAGGTGTACGCGGGTGTGCTGTTCTTCCCGCTCGAGCGCGCGGGCGAGGTGCTGCACGCCTGGCGCGAGTGGACGGCGTCGGTTCCCGAGGAGGTGACCTCGGTCGGCCGCGTGATGCAGTTCCCGCCGCTGCCGGAGGTCCCAGAGCCGATGCGCGGGAACGCGTTCGCGATCATCGAGGCGGTCTGCCTGACGGACGAGGCGGCGGGCGCCGAGCTGCTCGCGCCGCTGCGTGCGCTCGGTCCGACGATGGACACGTTCGCGATGATGCCGCCGGCGGAGATCGCCGAGCTGCACATGGACCCGCCGGACCCGATGCCGTTCGACAGCACGCACGCGCTGGTGAGCGAGCTGACTCCCGAGACGATCGAGGAGATGATCGCCCTGGTCGG
>DATHEP010000318.1:0-8929 GCA_035318525.1 Conexibacter sp. | reverse complement strand
CGGCCTCGCCGCCGGGAAGCTTCGAGATCCGCTCCTGGGTCTCGGCCTCGATGCGCTCGACGACGTCGACCCATCTGACCATCTCTCTGGCGAGCTGCTCCCAGCCCTCTTCGTCGAGCATCAGCAGCGTGCGACTCAGGTGCGACTCAGAGCGGTCGAACCCGCCGCCGGCGGCCGCCGCGTTCACGTAGCCGGTGATCTGCTGCAGGGTCGCGCCGACCATCGCGCGCTTGACGATCCCGGGCGTCTCGGCCCACACGTCGTCCGACACACGCGGACGCGCCTTCGCGCGATAGTGGTGCTCTATCGCGCCGCGCCGCGGCGTGCGCTTCACGAGCTCCAGGAACCCAAGTGCGTGGAGCCGGCGCACGTGGTAGCTCATGACGCCGAGCGAGACGCCGAGCTCCTCGGACATCTCGTTCGGGCTCGCCATGTCGCGCGTCTCAAGGAGCGAGAGGATCCGCACCCGGAGCGGGTGGGCAAGCGCCTTGATCAGGCGAGGGTCGTTGATGTCGCTGTAGGGCCTCATCGGCTGGCTTCCAGTGCCTTGCGCAAGCGACCACGGAGACGGTGGAGGCGGATCTTCACGGTTCCCTCCGGGATTCCGAGCATCTGAGCGACCTCAGGCTGGGTCAAGTCGTGCTCATAGCGTAGAGCAAGGAGCTGTCGGTCGGCAACGCTGAGTCCGCCGACGAGCTGCGCGACGTCCATCCGCAACAGCAACTCGTCCTCCGCCTGCTCGCCGTCGGTGCCCGCCAGCCCGTCCAGCAAGCCGGCCTCGTCCAGCAGCTCGTGCTCCAGGCGACGGCGGCTGCGAGCGATCAGCCGGAGTGCCTCGTTGCGGGTGATCTGGCGCATCCACGGCATCCGGTCGTCACCGCGGCAGGTCGCGCGGCGACGCCATGCGCGCACGAGCGCCTCCTGCACGACTTCGTCGACGTCGTGCGTCGTTCCGAGGACGCGCCGAGCCTCACGCGTCGCGGTTGCGCGCATCAGGTTCCAGTTCCACTCGTCGCCCGCCGGACGCGGCGAGCATGCCCCCACAGCTGCTCCAACCACATGCTCAGCATCGCCTAGGTTGCGTAGAAGTTCACGAAGTATGTGAAACGATCGTGAGCGTTTGGCGGGTCTCAGTAGTCATGACGACCCTGACCGCGTCGCCGGCGCTGGCGGCCTACGAGCAGCTCGCCCCCGTCTACGACCGCTTCACAGCCGGCTACGACCACGCCGGCTGGATCGATGGCCTCCTGCGAATCGCCCACGCCCATGGGCAATCCGGACTGCGGGTGCTCGACGTGGGCTGCGGGACCGGCAAGAGCTTCGCGCCGCTGCTGGAGCGCGGGTACGACGTCTGGGCATGCGACATCTCGCCGGCGATGGTCGCGCGAGCGCGAATGCGCCCAGATGTCGACCCGGACCGCGTGCTCGTCGCGGACATGCGGGACCTGCCGGCGCTCGGGCCCTTCGACCTCGTCACCTGCCTCGACGACGCCGTCAACTACCTGCTCTCGCCGGCCGACCTCGCGGCCGCCTTTGCGAGCGTCGCGCGCGTGCTCGCCCCGCGTGGCACGTATCTCTTCGACGTCAACAGCCTCGCCACCTACCGCGCCGGCTTCGCCGCGCGCGCGACGTTCGAGCGCCCGCTCGCCGCGGCCGTCTGCCGCGGCGAGACGACGGGCGCGATCGAGCCGGGCACCCTGTGCACCGCGTCGATCGAGATCGCCGGACGACGCGGCCGCCGGCGCGTCAGCCGCCACGTCCAGCGCCACCACCCGGAGGGCGCGATCCGCGACGCCCTGGGATCCGCAGGGCTCGCCTGCCGAGCCGTGCTGGGCCAGTCCACCGGTGCCGTCCTGCACGCGGACGCCGACGAGGAGGTCCACACGAAGCTCGTGTACGTGGCTTGCCTCGCCGCCCGGACGACGACACGAGAGGGGGTGAGCCCGCGATGACCTTCATCAAGCCTTTCATCAAGCCGTAGCGCTGGCTGTGGTGCGCAGCGCGTGGGCGTCGCCGGCCTCCCGCAGTGTCGGCGACGCCTACGCAGCGACCGCGGCGCGATCCGCGTCGGCGACCGCTGCGTTTCTCGCGCGCGCGCAAATTTCGTGCAAGCAACTCGGCCGGAACGGGTACGCCAGAGCCCGAGCGTGTCCGTCACCGAGCCGATCAGGCCCACCGAGCAGTTCGTCTACGTCCTCGACCATGACGTGGGTCTGCGCAGCGCGCTGCCTCCCTCCGAGCGCGCCCGCTGCCGCCAGCATGCCGTCGCGGCCGTGCTTGAGCTCGCAGGCGGCGACTGGGACGGCACGCCCACCGACGGCCTCCGCCCGGAGCTCGGGCTGCTGATGCTCGAGGGACTGCTGATCCGCGACGTCTCGATCGCCGACGCGTGCTGCGGGGAGCTGATCGGCCCCGGGACGCTGCTGCGCCCTGACGACGATCGCGGGACCGATGCCCCGATGCGCCACGAGGTCGGCTGGCGGGTGGTCGAGCCCGCGCGCCTCGCCGTGCTCGACCGGCGCTTCCTGCGTGTCGCTGCGCACTGGCCCACGCTGACGACGGCGCTCGTCGCGCGCGCGACCGAACGCGCGCACGACCTGGGCGTGATGATCAGCATCCACAGCCTCAAGCGCGTCGACGCACGCCTGCTCGTCTTCTTCTGGCACCTCGCCGACCGCTACGGCAAGGTCACCGCGGACGGCGTGCTGCTCCCCCATGCGCTGACCCACCGGCAGCTCGCGCTGCTCGTCGGCGCACAGCGTCCATCCGTCACGTCCGCGCTCGGCACGCTCGCCGAGCGCGACCTGGTGCGGCGCGACGAGCGCGGCCACTGGCTGCTGGTGGGCGAGCAGCCGAGCGCCGCCGGGCTGAGGCCCGACGACCTCGTGGCCGCGGCCGGCAGCCATGCCGGCCACTCGCCGACGGCCTAGCGGCCGCTCTGCACCATCGGGGCCGGCGGCACCACGACGCCGGTCTGCGGCACCGGCGCGACGGCGTCGCGTCCCATCGCGACCAGCTCGTCGAGCAGCTCCAGCGCCGCGGCGTGCGTGCGGTCGCCGTGCCGGCGGATCGAGCGCGCCGCGAACGTGCCCGCCGCGTCGAGGCCGAGGCGACGGTCGACGGACCCGGTCCCGCCGCGTGCGATCCAGCGCAGCGGCCGCGGTCGCTGGCGGCGCATGCCGTCGGCCCACTCGAGGCAGCGGCGCTCGCGAGCGTGCTCGACGTCCGGCGCGGCGCGGCTGCCGACGACCTCGGACGCGTAGCGGTAGAGGTCCTGGCGCCGCTCGTCGTCGACGCGGTCGTTGTACGCGCGCATGAAGCCCGCAATGACCGGGCACACCGAGGCCGGCCGGTCGCTGAACGGCTCGCCGGCAAGCATCGACGCGAGCTCCATGACGCAGGCCCCCTCCCCGGGGGACGCGTGCTTGCCCTTGCTGAGACGGACTGTCTGGTGATTGGCGTGCGTCGCCATGCGCGGCACTGACATCGACCACCCCTTTCCTCGAGCGCGAGGGAGGGATACCCCCGGACGGCAGCCTCGCGAACGCCAGGGCGCGAATCCCGGCTCGTTCGCGTCATCGCGCGAACCGCCGCGCGGGTCCCACGCGCCGCTAGGAGGGCGCGTCGAGTGCGGCGTTCACGAGCGCGTCGGCTGCCGCGTTCTGCGCTCGCGGGACCGTCCGAACCTGCCAGCGGTCGAAGCCGGCGAGCGCCTGGAGCGCCTCGGCGTGCAGCGGCTTGAGGCCGGCGTGCTTGACCTTGTACTGCCCGACGACCTGCTTCGCGACGAGCTCGGAGTCGCCGACGACCTCGACCTCGCTCGCGCCGAGCGCACGCGCCCGTTCAAGCCCGCGCAGCAGCGCCCGGTACTCGGCGACGTTGTTCGTCGTCGCGCCGATCGTCTCGCCGAGCTGCTCGATCGGCGCACCATCGGCGTTGGCGACGACCACGCCGATCGCGGCCGGACCGGGGTTCCCCCGCGCCCCGCCGTCCACGTGAACGACGACCTTCATCGCGCTGCGCCGCTCACGCGCCGCTGACGCGGGGCAGCCGGTCGGCAGCGGGTCGCTGGCGACGATCGCGCACCTGGCGCTTGCCGCCGAGATCGCCGCTGCCACGCGCGCGCCGCTCGCCCTTGCGGCGGTCGACGATCACGGACACGTTCGGGTCATCCGCGTAGTAGGCGCTGAGCTTGGCGTACAGCTCGTCGGCGAGCGTCGCGGGAACCACGCAGTAGATCAACGGCCAAGCCTCATCGGCGGGCCATGCTAGTAGGTCTTGGGGACGTCCGCGTGAGTGGCTGGCGGACGGGCGACCGAGCGGGGCAAGGACGCAGGGAGGCGGCAATAGCAGCGCTATTGCGCCGACCGAGGACGCAGCATCCGCGAAGCGTCGCCCGCCGCCAGACGCCGCGCGGACGTCGTCAAGGCCTACCGCGATCAGGCCGGCGCCAGCGTCCCATACTCGTCGGCGACGGCGTTCGCGTCGGCGCGGTCCTCGACAGGGATCTCCGTCAGCTCATAGCCCTGGCCGGCGAGTCGCACGACGCTCGCGTCGTCGGAGAGATCGACCTCGTAGCGGTACCAGCACAGCTCCCACGAGACGACGATCGTCAGCAGCGAGCCCTGCTCCTGCTGCGGTCGCACAACGACAACCGGCGCGCCGAGCGACCGCGCGACGCCGGCGACCGTGCGCGGGTGCTCGCTCGCGTTGAAGCGCTCGACGGCGGCGACGGTGCGCTGCTCGACGCTCGTCGGGACGGCGTGCACCTGGCGAGGCTCCTGCGCGAGGGCGGGCACCTGGTCGGTCGCGTCAACATCCGCCTGCCAGCCGTTGCGGCCGGCGCGCGGCGGGCGGGGCCCGACGTCAGCCGGCGACCCAGCGCTTCCGTTCTCCGCACCGGCCGCGCCGCGGCGCAAGCGGCCGAGCAGCGAGCGGCGGCGCTCGCCGGACGCGCTGCGCGTGCCGCGCTCGAGCGCGACGCCCTCGCGTACCCAGCCCTCGTGCACCGCCCGCGGCGTGCACAGCTCGCAGACCTCCCGTCGGCTGCCACCGGCGAGATACGTCTCGGCGCGCTCGCCGCGCAGCAGCGTGCGCCCGCAGACGTCACACGAGACCTGCACGTGGGCAGTGCGGATGTCCTTGGTCGTCATGGGGACGGTCGAGCCTAGCAACCGCCCTCGGGCGGGCGAGGTCAGCCTCCGACAGCCTCCGCTTCGCCCCTCGACGCCGCGACGACCTTGTCGACGAGGTGCCCCGGCACCTCCTCGTAGCGCGCCAGCTCCATCGTGAACTCGCCCTGCCCACCCGTGATCGAGCGCAGGTCCGGGGCGTAGCTGAGCATCTCCGCCATCGGCACCTCGGCGCGCACGTCGGTCATGCCGCCCGCCGGTTCCATCCCGAGCGGGCGACCACGGCGGCTGTTGAGATCGCCAATCACGTCGCCGACGGCATCCTCCGGCACGGAGACGGTCACTTGCATGATCGGCTCGAGCAGGGCCGGGCTCGCGGCCGCCATCGCCTCACGCATCGCAAGCGCCCCGGCCAGCTTGAACGCCATCTCTGAGGAGTCGACGGAGTGGTACGTCCCGTCGTAGAGCCGCACGCGCACGTCCTTGACCGGATAGCCGGCGACAGCGCCCTGCTGCATCGCCTCCACGACGCCTCTCTCGACCGCCGGGACGAAGCTGGTGGGGATCGCCCCGCCTCTGATCCGGTTGACGAACTCGAACCCCGCGCCGTGCGGCAGCGGCTCGATCTCGATGTGGCAGTCGCCGAACTGGCCGCGGCCGCCGCTCTGCTTCTTGTGCCGCCCGTGGGCTCTCGCGCTCGCGCGAATCGTCTCCTGGTAGGGGACGCGCGGCTGGTGCAGCTCGACCTCCGCCCCGAAGCGCTCGCGCAGCCGCGCTATCACGACCTCGACGTGGATCTGCGAGAGGCCCGCCACGATCTGCTCGCCGGTCTGCTCGTCGCGATGCAGGTCGATCGTCGGGTCCTCCTCCTGCAGGCGCCGCAGCGCGGTGAAGACCTTGTCCTCGTCACCCTTCGCCTTCGGCTCGATCGCGAACGCCATCACCGGCGCCGGCAGCGCGATCGCCGGCATCTCGATCGGCTCGTCGCGCGCCGCCAGCCAGTCGCCGGCGCGCGTCTCCTTGAGCTTCGCGACAGCGCCGATGTCGCCCGGGCCGAACTCGTCGACGTGCTGCGTGTCTCTGCCGCTGAACGCGATCAGCTGACCGATCCGCTCCTTCGCGTGGGCACGCGTGTTGAGCACCTGGCTGTCGTGTCTCATGACGCCCTGATAGACGCGGAAGAGGTTGATGCGGCCCGCGAACGGGTCGGCACGCGTCTTGAAGACGTAGGCGTAGAGGTCAGCGTCCTCAACCGCCTCGAGCGTCATGCCCGCGACCCGCAGGCCGGGGTGCTCCGCCGGCGAGGGCAGGTCCTCGACGATCGCGTCCAGCAGCCGGTCCGTCGCGAGGTTGCGCGTCGCGACGCCGCACGTGACGGGGAAGATCGCGCCGTGGTTCGTGCCCTCCTTGAGCGCGTCGACGATCTCCTGGTGGGAGATCTCCTCGCCTTCGAGATAGCGCTCCATCAACGCATCGGAGTTCTCGGCAACCTCGTCCATCAGTCTCTCGCGGTACGTCTGCGCCTGGTCCGCGAGCTCCTCCGGGATCGGGATCTCCCTGCAGTTGTCGCGCCCGTCGCCGTCGTACGCGTAGGCCTTCATGTCGACGAGGTCGATCACGCCGGAGACCTCGTGCTCGGAGCCGATCGGGATCTCGGTCGCCACGACGTGCGGCCCGAACGCGCCCTTGAGCGCGTCGAGCGTGCGGAAGAAGTCGGCACGCTCCCGGTCGAGCATGTTCACGAACAGCAGCCGCGCGAGGTCGAGCTCGGCCGCGCGCTGCCACAGGCGCGTCGTCGAGACCTCGACGCCCATCACGCCGTTGACGACGAACACCGCCGACTCGCACACGCGCAGCGCGCCGAGCGCGTCCGCGACGAAGCTCGGCTCCCCAGGCGTGTCGATCAGGTTGACCTTGCGCTCCTGCCACTCGAACGACGTCAGCGCCGCGGAGATCGACATCTGGCGCGCCTTCTCGTCCGCGTCGGCGTCGGAGGCCGTCGTCCCCTCCGTCACCTGGCCGAGCCGGTTGACGGCCCCGGCCGCGAACAGGAGCGCCTCGTGCAGCGAGGTCTTGCCGCTGCCGCGGTGTCCGACGAGGGCGACGTTCCGAATCCGGTCCGCGGACTTGTGCATGCCGGTCTCCTCTCGTAGGCGATTGGAGAGTCGACCATACCTGGCCCCGCCGGCGCCCGAAAGGGAGCCGCCGGGCATGCCAGGTATGCCCGATGGCGGGTACGGCCGCCAGCGATCTCGACCGCGGCGGTCTGCGGCGCTACGTCAGATCGCCGTTCTCGCCGAGGCGCGAGCGCAGCCGCAGAACTGCCTTCGTGTGCAACTGCGAGATGCGCGACTCGGTCACCCCGAGCACTTCGCCGATCTCGCGCAGCGTCAGGTTCTCGTAGTAGTAGAGCGCGATCACGAGCTTCTCGCGCTCAGGCAGGCGCGCAATCGCGTCGGCGACGCGATCCTTCAGCTCGCTCGCGTCGACGATCTTCTCGGGATCCGGCGCGTCCGGGTCGTGGATCGTGTCGAGCAGCGAGATCTGGTCGCCGCTCGCGTCCGAGACCGTCCACAGCTCGTCGAGCGCGGCGATCGTCGAGTTCGAGATCTGTATCAGCGCGTCCTGGAACTCATCCATCGACATGCCGAGCTCGTTCGACATCTCCTCGTCGGTCGGCGCGCGCTGCAGCTTGTGCTCGAGCTTCGCGTTCGCGCGCTCGATCTCGCGGGCACGAGCGCGCACGCTGCGCGGAACCCAGTCGAGCGAGCGCAGCTCGTCGATGATCGCCCCGCGGATGCGGGGGATCGCGTACGTCTCGAACTTGATCTCGCGACCGAGATCGAAGCGCTCGATCGCCGAGATCAGCCCGATCAGGCCGTACGAGATGAGGTCCGCTTCCTCGACGTGCGCGGGCAAGCCGGACGCCATGCGCCCAGCGACGTACTTCACAAGCGGGGAATATGCGACGACCAGTCGCTCGCGGGCCCTTCCGTCGCCGCTCGCCTTGTAGCGACGCCAGAGGTCCTTGAGCTCGATCGCTTTGACGTTGGTTTCCAGCGCCGCCTCCCTGCGCCTAGGCTCGTGGATGGCTACGGGCGTAGGCCGTTCTGAGCCGAGCGGACTCTACCCGAGTGTAGACCTGCGTCGTACTGATGGATGCGTGGCCGAGCAGCTCTTGGATCGATCGAAGGTCAGCGCCCCCGTCCAAGAGGTGCGTGGCAAAGGAGTGTCGCAGTGCGTGCGGCGACGCGCCGGCGACGCCTGCGGCCTGCCGGGCCCACACGCGCAGTCGGCGTCGTACGTCGGACGTCGCCAGCCGCCGCCCCGACTTCGAGAGGAACAGCGCACCCGTCGCGTCCGCCGTCAGCAGCGCCGGTCGTCCGCGCGCCAGGTAGCGCTCGATCGCCCGCAGCGCAGGCTCTCCCGTCGGCACGATGCGCGTCTTGTCGCCCTTGCCCTCCACGCGCACGCGCTCGCCGTCGAAGTCGATCGCGTCGACGTCGAGCTTGACGAGCTCCTCCGCGCGCAGGCCCGAGGCGTAGGCCAGCTCGAACAGCGCGCGGTCGCGAAGCGCCAGCGCCGTGTCGGCGGGGATGCGGTCGAGCAGCGCCGCCACCTCGGCCGCCTTCAGCACGCGCGGCAGCCGCTGCTCGCGACGGGGCGCCGACAGCAGGTCCGCCGGGTTCTGCTCCAGCAGCCCGTGCTCGACGAGCGTGCGGAACAGCGCGCGCAGCGACGCGAGCTTGCGCGCCACGGTGCTCGGCGCCTGTCCGGCCTCCGTGAGACCGGCGGCG
>DATHEP010000317.1:0-7076 GCA_035318525.1 Conexibacter sp. | reverse complement strand
GTCGACAACAAGACGGAGCCGATGAAGGGATCTGCCATCAGACGGCACCGCACAAGCGTGGATCAGCGGCGCAGACAGCGCGTGCGCTGAGCCCCGGTTGCCCTCACCGGGCCGCGTCAGATGCCAGTACGCTCGCCGCGGATGGCTGACGACACACCCCAGCGCGAGCGCTCCGCCCGGCCGAACGAGAGCGAGCAGGAGCGGCTCGACCGCAACCTGATGGAGCTGCTCGGCGAGCTGCGCGTCGCGCTGCCGGGCGTGCAGGTGCTGTTCGCCTTCCTGCTGGCGGTGCCGTTCCAGCAGCGCTTCGCCGACGTCACGAGCTTCCAGCGCGACGTCTACTTCGCGACGCTCTGCTGCGCGCTCGTCGCGAGCGCGTGCCTGATCGCGCCCACCGCGTTCCATCGCCTCACCTTCCGCCTGCAGCAGAAGGAGGCGCTCGTGCGCACCGCGAACCGACTCACGATCGCCGGCCTGGGTGCGCTCGCGCTCGCGATGACCGGCGTGATGCTGCTGATCAGCGACTACCTGTTCGACACGACGACGACGATCGTGACGACCTCCACCGCCTTCCTGCTGCTGGCGCTGCTGTGGGGCGCGCTGCCGCTGCGCCGCCGCCGGCGGGCGACCTGACCGCACGACGGAGCGCCGACCGCGCCGCTCACCGGCGCGACGTACGACTACGCTCGCCGTCATGATCGCCGCGACCTCGTTCAGCCGCACGACGGCCCGGGCGCGGAGCCTCGGTACGCCGCTGCGCGACTACCTCCGCACCGAGGCGGGCGGCGCGGCGGTGCTGCTCGCCGCGGCGGTCGCGGCGCTGATCTGGGCGAACGTCGACAACGGCTCGTACCAATCCGTCTGGAGTACCGAGCTCACGATCACGCTCGGCGACTGGACGATCGCGGACAGCCTGCGGCACTGGATCGACGAGGGGCTGATGACGCTCTTCTTCTTCGTCGTCGGGCTGGAGGCGCGCCGCGAGCTCGACCTCGGCGAGCTGCGCGAGCGGCGGCGGATCGTGTTGCCGGCGGCGGCGGCGCTCGCTGGGATGGCTGTCCCGATCGCCGTCTTCCTCGCGCTCAACGGCGGCTCGGACGCGGCGCACGGCTGGGGCGTCGCGATGTCGACCGACACCGCGTTCGCGATCGGCGCGCTCGCGCTCGTCGGGCCGCGCGTGACGACGCGCCTGCGCGCGCTGCTGGTGACGATGCTCGTCGTCGACGACCTCGTCGCGCTCGTGGTGCTCGCGACCGCCTACTCGAGCGAGCTCGACCCGAGCGCCCTCGTCATCGCCGGCGGGCTGCTGGCCGCCGTGCTCGCCGCGCGCGCCGTCGGCGTGTGGCGCGGCTGGGTCTATGCGCTGCTCGGCGTCGCGCTGTGGGTCGCGGTGCGCGAGTCGGGCGTCGACCCGCTCGTCGTCGGGCTGATCATGGGGATGCTGGCGGTCGCGCGGCCGGCCGCGCGCGTCGACCTGGAGCAGGCGACCGACCGCTTCCGCGAGTTTCGCGAGCAGCCGACGGCGGAGCTCGCCCAGGCGGCGCGCCTGAGCGTCGAGGCCGCGCTGTCGCCGAACGAGCGCCTGCAGCACCGCTTCCATCCGGTCACGAGCTACGCGATCGTGCCGCTGTTCGCGCTCGCCAACGCCGGGATCGCGCTCGACGGCGGTTTCCTCGGCGACGCGCTGACCTCGCCGCTCACGCTCGGGATCGTGGTCGGCTACGTGGTCGGCAAGCCGCTCGGCGTGCTCGCCGGCGGCTGGCTCGCGCTGCGGATCGGGCGTGGCGGCCTGGGGCTGCCGGTCGGCTGGGGCGCGCTGGGCGGCACGGGCGCGGCGGCCGGCGTCGGCTTCACCGTCGCGCTGCTGATCGCGGGGCGCGCGTTCGACGGCGCGCAGCTCGAGCAGGCGACGCTCGGGATCCTGCTGACGGTCCTCTGCGCGCCGCTGCTGTCCGGTGCGGTCTTCCGCGCGATCGCGCGGCTGCCGCGCCGCCGGCGGCTGCGGCTGCTGGTCGGCACGGCGGAAGAGCTGGAGGACCTGGCGGAGCCGGTCGATCCGGAGCGCGACCACGTGCGCGGCCCGCACGACGCGAGCGTGACGCTCGTCGAGTACGGCGACTTCGAGTGCCCCTACTGCGGCCAGGCGGAGCCGATCGTGCGCGAGCTGCTCAGCGGTGACGGCGACCTGCGCTACGTGTGGCGCCACCTGCCGCTGACCGACGTCCACCCGCGCGCGGAGCTGGCGGCCGAGGCGGCCGAGGCGGCCGCCGCACAGAGCGCCTTCTGGGACTACCACGCGCTGCTGTTCGAGCACCAGGACGCGCTGCGACCAAAGGACCTCGTCGCGTATGCCGAGCAACTCGGCCTCGATGCCGAGCGCTTCGCGCGCGACCTGCGGGAGCGCGAGCAAGCCGGCCGCGTCGCACGCGACGTCGAGAGCGCCGACCTCAGCGCGGTCGCCGGCACGCCGACGTTCTTCGTCGACGGCCGCCGCCACCACGGCGCCTACGACGTTGGGGCGCTGAAGGCTGCGGTGAAGGCGGCGCGGGCGCGGGAGCTCGTGACAGCCGATCGCGACGGCTGACGCACGCTCCCAGGGCGATCCGCCCGCATTCCCGGGGCGGCGCCTGGGTGGCGGGCGCAAAAGATGGGTGGTCGCCGCTCATGCACCCGGGGGCGTGGCCCGCAAGCCTCCTCGCCGTGACAGCACCGCAGCTCAGGAAGTTCACGCTCGTGGTCGACACGCAAGCCGAGCCGATCGCCGGACGCGTGGAGGACGAGGGATCGTCCGCACGCGAGTTCGTCGGCTGGCTTGGGCTCGCGACCGCGCTCGAGGCCTTCGTGAGCAGGCGGCCGGCGGAGGGCGACCGCTCATCGCCGGTGGATCCCCCAGCAACAGGAGGAACAGCATGATCCGTTCGATCGGGAGGAGGCTGCGTTCGCCCGGCACGCTGCTCGCGATGGTCGCGCTCGTCGTGGCCGCGACGGGCACGGCGTTCGCGGCGAGAACGCTGCTGACCGGCAGAAACATCAGAAACGGCTCGATCGGCGTGCAGGAGCTGAGCAGAAGAGCGCGCACCTCGCTGAGAGGCGCGAGAGGCGCGACCGGGGCCAGAGGCGCGACTGGCGCGCAGGGTGCCGCGGGGGCGCAGGGCATCCAGGGCATCCAGGGCGAGCGCGGCCCGTCGAACCTGTTCGTCCACACGAAGGCGTCGCACACCGTCGACGTCGGCGACCGGACCGTCGCCACGCAGGACCTGCCGGCCGGCATCTACGCCGTGACGGCGAAGCTGGTGGCGGACTCGACCAGCAGCGGCGACCTCAACTGCCGTCTGCGCACCGAGCTCGCGACGGACTTCGACACCACGATCGTCGAGGTGGACGCGAACGACTCCGAGGAGGTCACGCTGCTCGGCACGGTCACGATCCCACCGGGCGCGACCGGCTTCGGCGACGACGCGCGCGTGATCTGCTTCGAGGGCACGATTGGGCCGATCAGAACGACCGACATCGTGATCTCGTCGATCCAGGTCGCCGCGGTCACGCCGACCAGAGAGTAGGACCACTCGGCTCGCGAGTCGGGCGGCGGCGCGCTACGGCGCGTCGTCGCCCGCGAGCGCCTGGGCGAGCCGCTCGCGCGAGTCGATCCCGAGCTTCCCGTAGGTGCGGTGAAGGTGGTTCTCGACCGTCTTGACCGTGACGAACAGCGCCTGCGCGATCTCGCGGTTGCTGCGCCCTCCGGCCGCCATCGAGGCGACCCGTCGCTCGCTCGCCGTCAGCGACTCGGCGCCGGAGAACATCAGCCGCCGCGGCCGGGCGCCCGCGGCCACCAGCTCCTCGTGCGCACGCTCCACGAGCGCGGTGGCGCCACACCGCCGGGCCGACTCGAGCCCAGCGCGCAGCGGCTCGCGGGCGGCCGTGCGTCGGCCGTCCCGGCGCAGCATCGCGCCCAGCTCCACGAGCGTGTGCGCATGCTCCAGCCGCACCGGCGAGTCGGCGAGCGCACGCTCCGCGTCGTGCAGCAGCACGATCCCCTCACGCCCGCCCGCGACGAGCCCGTGCGCCCGCAGCGCGACGCCGAGCGCCGACGGCGTGCCCCAGGCGCGCGCGATCCGCAACTGCTCGTCCGCCAGCTCCGTCGCACGCGCATGCTCGCCGAGGCGCGCGTGCGCGACGGCCGCCTCTGCGCGCCACGGGAACCACGGGTTCTGCGCGCCGACGCGCTCGCAGCGCGCGCCGTACTCGTGCAGGTCGGCGAGCGCCTGCGCGTCGCGCCCGCACGCGAGGTGCAGCCGCGCACGCGCGAAGAAGAGCGGCTCCATGTGGACGATCGGCGGCAGCTCGGGGCCGCAGCCGCCCTGCGTCACCGCTGCCTCGGCGCGGTCGAGCGCCCCGCGTTCGACGAGCGTGAGCGCGAGCAGCGCGCAGACGGCGGGCGCCGCGAACGGTGGGAAGCCGGGCGTCGCCAGCGCTTGGCGCGCGTCGGCCTCCGCCGCCGCAAGCTCGCCGGCGAAGTAGCCGACCATCGCGCGCATCATCGAGGCGGCGCTGAAGCCCCACGCCGAGCCGCGCGCGCTCGCCTCCGCGAGCGCGGCGTCGATCGACGCGCGCGCGTCGTCGTGCGCGTCCGCGAACACGAGCACGTAGAGCGCCTGGTTGACGGCGCTGGAGTCGGTCCCCTCGCTGTGCGTGAGCGCGCCGCCGGCGAACGCGCGCCGGCACAGCTCGCGCGTGCGGGGTGCGTCGACGCCGCGCTGGCCGCCGCGATAGGCGTGGTTGCACAGCAGCAGGCGCTCCGTGAGCGTGTCGCCGAGGATCGTCTCGACCTCCCCGCTCCGCCGGTCGATCCGCGCGGCGGCGCGCGCGTGGCTCTGCGCGTGCGTGACGCCGAGGCAGGTCAGCTCGACTTCGAGCCGCAGGCGGCGCTCGCCGTCGAGTCCGTCGAGGTCCTCGAGCGCCCGCTCCAGCACGACGACCGCCTGCGGCACGCCGACGTAGGACATCGTCGTGCGGCTGAGCGCGAGCCAGGCGTCCGCGCGCCGCTCGGCGTCGGCGATCGACGGCAGCCCCGCGCGCAGGTGCGCGAGCGCGGCCTCGGGCTGCTCGCCCGACGTGAACTCGGCTGTGCCGAGCTCGCACAGCAGCTCGCCCTCGGCGCGCCCCTGCCGTTCGTCGACCGCGCGCTGGAGGTAGCGCACGGCGATGTCGGCGGCACCTTGCGCGAGCGCCGCGTCGGCGGCTGTGCGCAGCACGGCGACGACCGCATCGCGACCGCTCGGCGTGCTCTCCAGCAGGTGCGGGGCGATGCGGGCGGGCGGCGCGCCGGCCGCCAGCAACTGGTCGGCGGCGCGCGCGTGCGCGGCGGCGCGCTCGCCGGGACCGACGTCGGCGTAGATCGCGCCGCGCACGAGCGGATGGACGAAGGCGAGCGGCCGTGCGGGAGCGAGGATCTCGGCCGCCACGAGCGCGTCGACCGCCTGCGCGGCGCGCGCCTCGTCGACGTCCGCAAGCTGCGCCGCGACGTGCAGCTCGACGTCGCCGCCGAGCACGGCGATCGCCGAGGCGATCCGGCCCGCCGCGGGCGGCATGCGTGCCAGTCGCAGCATCAGCGATCGCGACACCGTGTGCGGTCGCAGCTCGCGCAGGCGCGGGACGTCGTGCTCGTCTGCAGACAGGCCGTCCTGGCGCAGTGCCCCGACGAGCTCGCGCAGCAGGAACGGGTTGCCGCCGGTCGCCTCGTGGCACGCCTGCACGAAGGCGGCAGCGACGTCCCGTTCCAATCCCGCCGCGACGACCCGCTCCGTCGCCGCGACGCTGAGCGCCGCGGGGCGAACGAGCTCGGCGGCACGCGTCGTCACGAGCTGGTCGACGAGCGCTCGCTCGGCGCCAGGCTCGTGCGGCCGCCCTGTGACCAGCAGGGCGATCGGCAGCTCGTCGACGCGTGTGGCGAGGTAGACGAGGAAGCGCAGCGAGGCGGCGTCGCACCAGTGCACGTCGTCGACCGCGATCAGCAGCGGACGGCGCGCGGCAAGGTTCGCGCACAGCCAGTAGAGGCCGTGCAGGATGCTGAACGTCGCGTCGGCGGCCGACGGCGCCGCGCTCGGCGCGTCGCCGGTGCCGAGCGCGACCGCCGCCAGCGCGGCGCTGCCGGACAGCAGCTCCTCCCGCTCGGCGGGCGGGGCGGCAGCCAGCTCGCGTTCGAGCAACTGGCGCACCACGCCGTAAGCGAGGTTGCGCTCCAGCTCGCCCGCGCGGGCGCCCAGGACGCGCAGCTCCTGCTCAGCCGCGCGCTCGCGGGCGGCAGCGACGAGCGAGGTCTTGCCGATCCCGGCGGGACCCTCCACCAGCACCAGCCCGCCCGTGCCGCCGCTCGCGCGCTCCAGCGCACGCTCGATCCGCTCCAGCTCGAGCTCGCGCTCCAGGAGCCCGGTGCCGCCTGCCAGCGCCTCCACGTGTGGACTCTGCGGAGCGCCGGCGCGGGTGGATCACGCGTCCAGACGCGATCTGGCCGCTTCCTGCCGCTTCGGTGGAGCTTTGCGGAGGTTCGGGGGCTCGTGCGGGCTACGCCGTCGACCCACTCGGCCCGACCGGGACGTAGAACGTCCCACGACCGGTGGGCTGCGCTCCCGGCGCGAGGCGGATGCGCCCTTCCTCCTCCGCGCTCCGCAACAGCTGGCTCGCCCGGGGAGGCGTGACTCCGAGCAGATCCTGGACGTCGCGGTTGCGGATGCTGCCCTGGTCGCGGGCGAGCCGCTCGATCAAGCGGACCGACTCGGTCGTGGGGCGGGCGAAGTACGGCAGCACGGTTCCGATCCGCTCCCGGATGGAGTCCGCGAGTCGCCAAGCTGGAATGCCGCCCGGTCGTGGGTTCGCCGTCGGCTTGAGGACGGCCTCGTCGACGGCGAGCCGGACGAACGCCTCGATGTCGGGTGGCTCCTCCTGTGCATGCGCGGCGAGCTCGGCGAGCGTGATCGACGGTCGCGTGCGGAGCAGGTGAATCGCGACGGCCATGCGAGCCGAGTCGCGCAGCGCAGGTGGCAGCGCGGCGTGCGCGGCGAGCACGCTCGCGACCGGAT
>DATHEP010000316.1:0-9784 GCA_035318525.1 Conexibacter sp. | reverse complement strand
CGCGGCGGCCGGCGAGCTGTCGCCCGCGCACGCCCGCTTCCTGGCGGTCGCCGGGCGGCGAGCGCCGGACGGCCTCGCACTCGGCCGTGCGCTGCGCGACAGCATGGGCGCGGCCGGCAGCCGCACCGACAAGCTGCCGCCCGAGCTGAGAGCGCTCACCGCCACGCAGGCACTCGTCGACGCCTGCCACGCGTACCTCGACTGGCTGGAGACGGTCGCGGACCTGCGGCGTGGGAGAGCGGCGTCGCAGCAGCCGCCCGGCTGGCGGCCCGAGCGGCTCGACCAGACGTTCGCCGTCGCGGCGTCCGTGAGCGGCGGCAGAGCGGCGACGCAGGTCCTGCGCGCGCCCGAGTACCGCGGCGGCGCGCTCGACTGGTGGGCGTTCGACGCCTCACCGGAGACGGGGCCCGCGAGCGCCGGCGGCACCCCGACCTCGCTGCGCGCCGACGTGCTCGCGACGCCGCTGTCGTTCCCCGGCGCCCCCGTCGCGCGCTACTGGGAGATCGAGGACCGCGCCGTCGACCTCTCCGCCGCGACGGCCGCGCCGCACGAGACGGCGAGCCTCATGCTGCTGGAGTACGTGTTCGCCTACGGCGGCGACGCACTGCTGGTGCCGCTCGAGCTGCCGGTCGGCAGCCGCGCGGCAGTCGAGGCGGAGGTGATCGTGGACGTCTTCGGCGGCCGCACGCTGTCGGAGCCCTCGGCGGTCGCCGACGCGGCCGCCGGGCGCGCCCGCTTCGCGCTGTTCGGGCCGAGCGGCGACGAGGACGCGGTCCTGCTCGCGCCGGCGATCGGCCCGTCGTTCGAGGGCGACCCGATCGAGGACGTCGTGCTGCTGCGCGACGAGCTGGCGAACCTCGGCTGGGCCGTCGAGGCGGTCGCGCCCGACGCGTCCGGCGCCCCCGTCGACTGGCGCTCCCTGTTGCCGCCGCCCGACCCGGCGAGACCGCCGGCGCTGCCGGCTGCCGCCGCCGACGACCGTCCGCCGCTGCAGTGGCGGCTGATGCGCCCGCCGCCGTCGCACTGGTACCCGCTGATCCCGGTCGCGCGCGGCGACCGGCTCGCGTCGTTCGCGATCGGCTCGGTCGAGCTGGCGAGCGGCGCGACGACGACGCCGCCCCGCAGCGTCGCGCTGAGCGAGCTGGCGGCGTCCGGACTCGGCGAGGAGGAGCTGGCGCGCGAGGGCCGCCGGCTGCTGCGCTCGGTGCAGCGAGCGCGCTGGACGGACGGCGGCCTGCACACGTGGACCGCGCGGCGCATCCTGCCGGGCCGCGGCGAGGGCTCCAGCAGCGTGCGCTTCGACGACGTGCTGCCGGACGGGTCGCTCGACGGCGGGTCCTGAGCGACGCCGCTCAGGACGGCGGCAGCGCGACGCGCTCGACCATCGGCGTGAGCAGCTCGTGCGCGAAGCGCCGCAGCTCCGCGTCGTCGCGCGGGCTCGGGTCGCGCGGCGGGATCGCGACGTAGGTGAGGAACAGGCGGGCGAACGCGTCGGCGACCCAGCGCGCCTCGCGCGACGGCGCGCCAGCCGCGTCGCCGTGGATGTGGCGGGCGATGAAGGCCGCGCCCATCTCCAGCAGTGCGGCATCGTCGGCGGCGACCGTGTCGATCAGGCCTCCGGGCTCCGTCTGCGCGGCGCGCCGCAGCAGCGGGTGGGTGCGGGCGAACGCGACGGCCGCGACGAACGCCTCCGCCACGCCCTCGCGCGGCTCGGCGGCACGATCGATCCCGGCGGCGACCGCCCCCAGGAAGCGCCGCGTCTCGCGCAGCACGAGCGCCTGCACGAGGTCGTCGCGGCGGGGGAAGCGCCGATACGCGGTCATCCGTCCGACGCCGGCGCGCCGCACGACGTCCTCGACGGTCAGGCGCTGAAGGCCGACCGCCGCTGCCTCCTGCAGCGCTGCGTCCAGGATCCGCTCGCTGGTGCGGTCCTCGCCGCCCTCGCCGTCGGCGGGAGCCGAGGCCGCGCGCGTGACCAGCTCGGCGATCGCGGCGTCCATCAGCTCGCGTGCTGGACGGCGCCGACGGGGCGGGGTCGCGCCCGCGGCGCCGGCTCGTCTGCGGAGGCCTGCGCGACGGTGCCCGCGCGACGGCGCGCCAGCGCGACGTGGGGCGGCGTGCCGAACGCCCATCGCAGCGTGTGCGCGTCGAGGCGCAGGTAGGGCTCCACGAGCGCGCGCTGGACGACGGCGGGATGGTCGAACCCGGTCAGCTCGCGCGCCCAGGCGGGGGCGAGGCTCATGCCGGCGTGCACGACGAAGCGGTGCAGCGCCCAGTCGATCGGGGCCGGCGTCTTGGGCAGGAACGGCGCGGTCATCAGGAACTCGAAGAACTCGCGCGTCTGCGCGTTGACGGCGAGCTGCGGGCGCATCGCCTCCATGTAGTCGTGCAGCTCGGCCATCGTCTCGGGCACCGCCTCGGCGCCGGCCATGCGTCCGATCACGGCCTGCTCGGCGAGGTACCGGTCCCGCTCGGCCGGCGTGAGTGGGCGGTTGTAGCGCTCGAACGCGCGCATGATCATCCACGGGATCGCGGTGTGGACCCAGGCCAGCAGCACCGGGTCGAGCGCGTCGTAGGGGACGCCGTCGGGGCGCGTCCCGTGCACCCGGCCGTGGATCCGCTTGACGCGCGCGATCAGCTCCGTCGCCGCCGCGGTGTTGCCGAACGTCGTGCCGAGCACGTAGCCGAGCGTGGTGCGTGCGCGGCGGAAGGGGTCCTCACGGTAGCTGGACTGGAGCTGAACCCCGGCGATCACCGACGGGTGCAGGATCTCCAGCACGATCGCTGCCGTGCCGGCGGTCGAGACCGACGCGATGTCCCCGTTGACCTCCCATGAGACGCTGCCGGGGCCGACGAGGCCGGGGTCGCCCGCCGGGCCGCCGTAGAGGCGCGGGTCGTCGTGCCGGCCGCTGAAGCTCGTGAAGCCGTCGACGAGGCGGCGCTTGATCGCATTGGTAAGCATGGTATGAACCATACCTCAGTCATACCGCATGTGGCGACGGTCGGGCCTGGTAGCGTCGGCGCGCGGATGTCCTACCCGAAGATCGAGCTGCACGTCCACTTGGAGGGCGCCGTGTCGCCGGCGGCGCTGATCGCGGCCGCGAGACGCAACGGCTTCGCGCTGCCGTGCGACACGGTCGAGGCGCTGGCCGAGTACATGCGCTTCACGGACTTCGAGCACTTCATCGCCGCCTGGATGGCGACGACGCGCGCGCTGCGCACCGAGCAGGACTACCGCGAGCTGGTCGTCGACTACGCCGCCCGCGCGCAGGCGCAGGGTGCCGTGTACCTGGAGGCGATCTTCTCGCCGTCCGACAAGGCGAGCGTCGGCGTCGACCAGCAGGTCGTCTTCGAGGGCTTCTGCGACGGCGCGCAGGAGGCGCGCGAGACGCTCGGGATCGAGGTCCGGCTGACGCCCGACATCACGCGCGGCGTTGACCAGGAGCTGGCGAACGAGACCGCCCGGCTGGCGGTCGCCTATAGAGACCGCGGCGTCGTCGCGCTCGGGCTCGGCGGGCTGGAGGCGCAGTACCCGCCTGAGCTGTACGCCGACGCGTTCGCGATCGCCCGCGACGGCGGCATCGCCTCCGTCCCGCACGCCGGCGAGGTCGCCGGGCCGCCGTCGATCCGCGGCGCGCTCGACGCGCTCCACGCCGACCGCATTCGCCACGGCGTGCGCGCCGTCGAGGACCCCGGACTGCTGAGAGAGCTGGCCGACCGGCAGGTCGTGCTCGACGTCTGCGTGCTGTCGAACGTCTGCCTGTCGGTCGTGCCGTCCGTCGAGGCGCACCAGCTGCCGCGGCTGCTCGCCGCCGGCGTCCCCTGCACGGTCAACACGGACGACCCGACCTTCTTCTCCTGCGACCTGGAGCTGGAGCACGCCGCTGCACGCTCGCTCGGCGCCGACCCGCGCGCGCTGTTCGAGGCCGGCGTCGCCGGCGCGCTGTGCGAGGAGGCGACGAAGGACGCGCTGCGCGCGGTGGCGGCGGGCTATGACTGGGACGCGGACGCCGACTCGCAGGCGGTCGTCCCTGCCGCCGGCTGAGCCGACCGCTATCGTCCCCCGCGGCAATGCCGCAAATTCCGATCAACATTGCCGAGCATGTCGGCCGCACGCCGATGGTGCAGCTCACGCGGCTGCTGCCGGAGGGCGTCGACGCGGAGCTGTTCGGCAAGCTCGAGGCGCTCAACCCGGGCGGCAGCGTGAAGGACCGCATCGGCGTCGCGATGATCGAGGCGGCCGAGCGCGAGGGCCGCATCGAGCCGGGCCGCACGACGATCGTCGAGGCGACGAGCGGCAACACCGGCATCGCGCTCGCGTTCGTCTGCGCCGCGAAGGGCTATGAGCTCGTGCTGACGCTGCCGCAGGGGATGAGCCGCGAGCGCGAAGGGCTGCTGCGCCTCTATGGCGCACGCTTCGAGATCACGGAGTCGCTCGGCGGCATGCACGAGGCCGTTGCTGCCGCGAGAGCGATGGCCACGAGCGACGACGTCTTCCTGCCCGACCAGTTCTCGAACCCCGCGAACCCCGACGTCCATCGCCGCACGACGGGGCCCGAGATCTGGGAGGCGATGGACGGCCGGGTCGACGTGCTCGTCGCCGGCGTCGGCACCGGCGGCACGATCACCGGGGCGGGGGAGGCGCTGAAGGCGCGCAACCCGGACTGCCGCGTCGTCGCGGTCGAGCCGGCCGCCTCGGCGGTGCTGTCGGGGCGTCCGCCAGGACCCCACAAGATCCAGGGGATCGGCGCCGGCTTCGTGCCCGCTGTGCTGAACCGCGACGTGATCGACGAGGTGATCGACGTCGACGACGAGGACGCGATCGAGACCGCGCGGCTGCTGGCGCGCCGCGAGGGCGTGCTGTCGGGGATCTCCTGCGGCGCGGCGATGTGGGGGGCGCTGACGGTCGCGCGGCGGCCCGAGTCGCGCGGCAAGCGGATCGCCGTCGTGCTGCCCGACTCGGGCGAGCGCTACGTCTCGACGCCGTTCTTCGCGCCGTAGGGCGCTCCCACTCGGCCGCCTCGCCGCCGGCAGCGACTACCCTTGAGCGCATGCCCGGCTTCGGCACGTTCACGCGCGTCGCGAAGGAGATCCGCCGCGACGTGCACGCCGCGCAGGAGCGCGACCCCGCCGCGCGCGGCGTCGGCTCGACGGAGATCCTCGCCGCCTGGCCTGGCGTGCACGCCGTCCTCGCGCATCGCGTCGCGCACGCCCTGCACGCGGCCGGGGTCCCGCTGTTGCCGCGGCTCGTCGCTGCCGCCAGCCGCCTGCTGACGGGGATCGAGATCCATCCGGCGGCGCGCATCGGCGAAGGGCTCTTCATCGACCACGGGATGGGCGTCGTGATCGGCGAGACGGCGGAGATCGGCGACGACGTGACGCTGTACCAGGGCGTCACGCTCGGCGGCACCGGCTTCGCCTGCGGCAAGCGCCATCCGACGGTGCAGGACAACGTCACGATCGGCTCCGGCGCGAAGCTGCTGGGACCGATCACGATCGGTCACGGCTCGAAGGTCGGCGCCAACAGCGTCGTGATCCACGACGTGCCGCCGCACTCCACGGTCGTCGGGAATCCTGGGCATCCGGTGCGCATCGACGGCAAGCGGCCGGAGGGGCCCGACGCCGACTGGGTCCATCTGCCGGACCCGGTCGCCGACGCGATCAAGGGCCTCGCCAGTCGCATCGGCGCGCTCGAGCGGGCGCTCGCCGAGCGCGGCGTCGACCCGGCGACCGTGCCGGCCGGGGTCGACGACGCCGAGCCGCAGCCGCTGCGCTCCGCGCGCGGGCCCAATCCGGCCGGCGGCTGACTGAGCCCGCGGCCGGATTGCAGCTGGGGGTTGAGCCGCGGCGATCGTCAGGTGACGAGGATCGACTGCGAGGGGGACAGGCTGAACGTGCCGCTCACGGTGCCCGATCTTGGGCAGAGGAAGCCTCCGCTGGCGAGCGGTATGGACGTCGCTAGCGTCGCGATCGCGCCCGTTCTGTAGGTGTTCGTCCCCGTGTCGACGAGCGTGAGTAGCGTGCCGAGGTCGCCTCTGTATAGGCAGTTGAGGCCCAGGGAGTTGAGGTTGAACGCGGCGCCGTCGAGATCAAATAGGACGCCGGTCAAGTTGTCGCGGTGGAGATCGGTGAAATCTCTTCTATCGTTGCCTCTATCTTCGAAATCGTGGTGATCGCCGGGTAGGACGTCGGTGTGATCCAGCGCCCAGGGAAGTCCTAGGACGGCTGTCACGCTTCCACCGCTGCAGCCGCTTATCGACGCGGCGGTGATCGAGCCGACATGGGCGCCGGGCGCGAGCGTGAAGCTTGCTGCGAGCGAGCCCGTGAGCGTGAGGTTGCATTGGACGCTGATGCCTGCCCCTTCGAATCTGACGGTGCCGCTCGACGGCGCGGATATTCTCCCGGCGGGATCGACTTCTGTCGTGACGGCGCCGGCGCTCGACGCGACGACGGCGAGCACTGCGAACGCGGCCGCTTGGGCCGCGAGCAGCCTGACCTTGTACATGAGGCGCGCTCCTCCGGTATGCGCCCTCTCGTTAACGAGCGGGCGTGGTTGAACCGCTATGGATTGAGTCCCCCAACTGTGCGACCTGACGCAGCAAGCTTAGCGGCTGGATGCTTGCTTCACTCGCGCTCGCCCTTCGCGCGCCGCGCCTCGCGCTGCACGCGCCCGTACGAGCGCCCGCGCCGCTCCCGCTCGCGCGCCGCCGCGCGACGGTCGTCGACCCACGCCTGCTCGCGCGTGAGCTTGCGCCAGGCGGCGAGCCGCTCCGGATCGACCGCGTCGCGCACCGCGCAGCCGGGCTCGCTCGCGTGCGCGCAGTCGGGGAAGCGGCAGTCCGCCGCGAGCGCGTCAATCTCGCCGAAGGCGTCGCCCGCGCCGTCCCACACGCCGACCTCGCGCAGGCCCGGGGTGTCGATCAGCAGCGCGCCGCTCGGCAGCGTCAACAGCTCGCGCGTGACGGTCGTGTGCCGCCCGCGACCGTCGTGCTCGCGCACGGCGCCGGTCGCCTGCCGCTCGTCGCCCAGCAGCGCGTTGACGAGCGTCGACTTGCCGGCGCCCGACGGTCCGAGCAGCACCGCAGCCGTGCCGGGCGCGAGCAGCGCGCGGACGGCCGCAAGGCCGTCGCCGGCGAGCGCGTCCACGGCGAGCGCGTCGGCCAGGCCGAGCTGTCGCGCGAGCTGCGGGGCGCATGCGCCGTCGTCGGGGTCCAGGTCGCGCTTGGTCAGCAGCAGCGCGGCCGGCACGCCGCCGGCCGCCGCAAGCGCGACGAAGCGCTCGGCGCGGCGCGCGTTGGGCTGCGGCAGCGGCTCGACGACGAGCGCCAGCTCGACGTTGGCCGCGAGCGTCTGGGCGGTCGGCGCGCCGCCGGACTCCTCCGCGCCAGCGTCGCGCCGCACGACCGCGCCGCGGCGCGCCAGCACGGCCGCGATCGCGCCGGCCTCGTCGAGCGCGACCCAGTCGCCCGTGACGGGCGGGCCGCCGTCGCCGTCGAGAGCGGCCGCGTATCGAAGGCGCCCGCGCGCGGGCACAGGCCGTGGCTCGGCGCCGTCGCGCGGCTCGCGCACGAGCCAGCGCTCGCCGTGCACCGCGAGCACGCGCGCGGGGGTGGGGTTGGCGACGTCGAGCGTCGCCAGCTCGGCGTCGAGGTCGTCGCGCCGGCCGAGGCCGGCGAATGGAAGCGTCACTGTGGGTTCCTCCACGAGGTCGTCAAGGGCGGGTCCGGCGCGGGCCGCGCGGACGCAGGGCCCGGCGCCCGCCTAGACGGCGGGGACGACGACGCGTGCGATGTGGAGGTGATGCTGCACCCGCGACCGACTGTAGCGGACGCGCGGCCTACGGATCGAGGTTGCGCCGCGTCCGCACGACATACAGCGGCCGGCCCTTGACCTCGTCGTAGATGCGCCCGACGTACTCGCCGATCAGGCCGATCGCCATCAGCTGGATCCCGCCCAGCAGCAGCACGACGATCGTGATCGTCGAGAAGCCCGGCAGGTAGGAGCCGGCGATCCGCAACGCGACGATCACGGGGATCAGCACGAAGGCGAGCGCGGCGCACAGGAAGCCGAGCAGCGTCGCGAGCTGCAGCGGCCGGTGCGAGAAGGACGAGATCGCATCGAGCGAGAAGGCGAGCATGCGCGCGGGCGTGTACTTCGTGTGCCCGGCGGGACGCGCCTCGCGCTCGTAGGGGACGGCCGTCTGCGTGTAGCCGACCCACACCGTCATGCCGCGCAGGAAGCGGTTGCGCTCGCGCATCGACAGCAGCGCGTCGAGCGGCGCGCGGTCGAGCAGGCGGAAGTCGCCGGAGTCGGGCTCGAGCGCGACGTCGCCGAGCGCGCTGAAGAGCCGGTAGAACCAGCGCGCGGTCGTCAGCTTGAAGCGCGTCTCGCCCTCGCGGCGCCGGCGGACCGCGTAGACGACGTCGGTGCCGCGGCGCCAGTGCTCGAGCATCTGCGGGATCAGCTCCGGAGGGTCCTGCAGGTCGGCGTCCATCATCGCGACGACGTCGCCGCGGGCGTGGTCGAGGCCGGCGGTGAGCGCCGTCTGGTGACCGAAGTTGCGCGACAGCTCGATCACGCGTACGCGCGGGTCGCGCTCCGCCAGCGCCGCCAGCAGCGCCGGCGTGCGGTCGGCCGAGCCGTCGTCGACGAGCACGAGCTCGAACGGGATGCCGGCCGCGTCGAGCACGTCGCCGACGCGCGCGTGGAACGCCTCGACGAGCGCCTCCTCCTCGAACACCGGGGCGACCACGCTGAGCAGGCCCAGCTGACGTTGCGCGGGGGTCGCCGTGTGCGGTGACCGGAGCGCGAGATCGCCCATCCCGGGGAAGACTACGCGGGTCGGGAGATCGCGGCCCGGGCGTTGCGCCGCAGCAAGGGCACCCGCCACATCGCCTCGAGCGCGATCCGCGACGACATCTTGCTCGTGCCCGCGTCGCGTTCGCGGAAGGTGATCGGCACCTCGGCGACGCGGAAGCCGGCGAGCACGGCGCGGTAGGTGACCTCGATCTGGAACACATAGCCTTGCGAGCGCACGGTGTCGAGCTCGATCGCCTCCAGCACGTGCCGGCGCAGCACCTTGTATCCGCCGGTCAGGTCGCGCTGCGGGAGGCCGAGGATCAGCCGCGCGTACGTGCAGCCGCCGCGGCTGAGCAGCCGCCGCGGGAGCCCCCAGTTGGCGACGCCGCCGCCGGGCACGTAGCGCGAGCCGAGCACGACGTCGGCGCGCTCGGCGGCGGCGAGCAGCGCCGGCAGGTGCTGCGGGTCGTGCGAGAGGTCGGCGTCCATCTCGCAGACGAGCTGCGCGCCGCGCGCGAGCGCGTGCGTGAAGCCGGCCAGGTAGGCCTGCCCGAGCCCGCCCTTGGCGTTGCGCCGCAGCACCTCCACCACGCCCAGCTCGGCGCCGACGCGCTCGGCGATGTCGGCGGTGCCGTCCGGCGAGCCGTCGTCGACGACGAGCACGCGGTGACCGTCCGGGGCGCACGCGGCGAGCACCTCCGCGACGGCGCGCAGGAGCCGCTCGATCGACTCGGCCTCGTCGTATGTCGGCACGATGACCCAGAGGGCGGGCGGCATGAGGTCGAGTAGCGTAGTCGACACCATCGCGCTCACCGTCGGAGTCCGTGCAATGGCGGCGCCGGCATCGCGCCCATCCGCACGATCCGCGATCATGGCGCCCCGGGATGCGCCTCATCGACGTCATCCGTGGGCCGAGCCGACCGACGCAGACACAGCTGCGCTACCGCCGCCGCCGTGTCGGCGCGCTCGGCGCTGCGGCCGCGAT
>DATHEP010000315.1:0-11546 GCA_035318525.1 Conexibacter sp. | reverse complement strand
GTCGCGATGTGGGTTCTGCTGACGCTCTTCCTGACCGCCGGTGCGCGGTTCCTCGCGCACCTCGTGTTCGAGGGTCGCGCCGGGCGCGCGCCGCGTCTCGCGAAGGGCGCGCGCAGCGTGCTGATCGTCGGCGGCGGCGACGGCGGCCGCCTCGTCGTGCGCGAGCTCCTGCGCAACCCGGACCTCGGCCTGCGCCCCGTCGGCTTCGTCGACGACGACCCGCGCAAGCGCGGGATGAAGGACGAGCACCACTTGAAGGTCCTGGGAACCACCTCGGAAGACGATCTCTCGAAGGTTCTCGACGCGGTCGAGCCGGACGAGGTCATCATCGCGATTCCCTCGGCCCCCGGCACGCTGCGCGGCCGCATCGTCGCCGCCTGCCGCCCGCGCGGGATCCCCGTCCGCACGCTCCCGACCGTCTTCGAGCTGCTGCAGGACGGTGCCGACGGCGGCGTCAAGGTCGTGCGCCAGTTGCGCGAGCTGCAGGTCGAGGACGTGCTCGGCCGCGAGCCGGTGCGGATGGAGCTCGAGCGCGTCGGCGCCTACCTCGCCAACCAGGTCGTGCTCGTCACCGGCGCCGGGGGCTCGATCGGCGGCGAGCTGTGCCGCCAGATCGCGCGCGTCGGGCCGCGCAAGCTCGTGCTCGTCGACCACGCCGAGGACAACCTGTTCGAGATCGTGCGCGAGCTGGAGGACGAGCGCCACGTGCGCACCGCCGTCCCGGTGCTGGCCGACTGCAAGGAGGGGGAGCGGATGCGCGAGGTGCTCGCGGAGCACCGCCCCGCGATCGTCTTCCACGCGGCCGCCTACAAGCACGTCGGGATGATGGAGCAGAACCCCGTGGAGGCCGTGCGCAACAACGCGCTGGCGACGCGGCTCGTCGCGCGCATCGCCGGCGAGGCCGGCGTCAGAACCTTCGTGCTCGTCTCGACCGACAAGGCCGTCAGCCCCGCGACCGTGATGGGCGCCTCGAAGGCGCTCGCCGAGTGGGCCGTCGAAGAGGCCGCCGAATCACACCCCGGGACCCGCTACGCGACCGTCCGCTTCGGGAACGTCCTGGGCTCCTCCGGCTCGGTCGTGCCGATCTTCCGCCGCCAGATCGCCGCCGGCGGTCCGGTCACCGTGACCGACGCGCGCATGCAGCGCTACTTCATGACGATCCCGGAGGCGGTGCAGCTGATCATCCGCTCGGGCTCGCTGTCGGAGCGCTCCGGCGAGGTGTTCGTGCTGGAGATGGGCGAGCCGGTTGCGATCGTCGACCTCGCGCGGGCGATGATCCGCCTGTCCGGCTACGAGCCGGACAAGGACATCGCGATCGAGATCGTCGGCGCGCGGCCGGGCGAGAAGCTGCACGAGGAGCTGTTCAACCCGTTCGAGCGGCCGCAGCCGACGCCCGCCGAGAAGATCCTGCGCGCGGACCGCCCGCGGCTCGACCCCGACTGGGTCGAGCGCACGTTCGGCGAGATCAACCTGTTCGTGCTCGAGGACGACGCGGCGGCGCTTGCCGCGAAGGTCGCGGAGCTGTCGGCCGTGCGGACCGCCGCGCCGGGGACCCGGGTACCCTCCTCGGGGGCTTAGAGGGTCCCGCCCGCTCCGTGCACTGCCCGGCTCCCCCCGATTCGCCGTGACGCTCGCCCTCTCCGTAAACGACTTCGTCGACAAGGTCGGCGCCTACGCCGGCATCGCCGCGGTGCTCGGCATCGCGCTGTTCGCGCTGCTGCTGTTCTCACAGGCGCGCGAGCTACGTCGCCTGCGCGAGTGGGGTGCGCACGCGCACGACCGCATCGGCGAGCTGGAGAGAAGGCTCGCCGCCGCGCTCGAGCTGGCGCGCCGCGCGGGCGCTGCTCAGCGGACCGGCGCGCACACGGCCGCTCCCGGGGCGGTCGCGCCCGCTCGTCGCCCTGGCGTGCCCGCCGCCGCGCGGGGCGCCGCCGCGGCGAGAGCGGCTCCGGCCCCGGCCGCGGTCGCCAGCACGAAGGCGCCGGTGCGCCTGCCGCTGCTGCCGGCGGCGCCCGTCGGCGTCGGCGGCGCCGCGCTCGGCTCGGCGACCGTCTTCGTGCCGCTGCCGAAGGCACTCCCGCAGACGCCCGCGCCGACGCAGGCGGCTGCGCCCGCCGGCGCGCCTGCACAGCCCGCCGGCACGCCTCCGCGCGCCATCCCGGCGGCCGCGCCCGTCCCGCCGTCGGTCGCGGCGCCGCCGGCACCGGCGACCGCCGCCGCGCAGGGTCCGGGCACGGTGCCGGCCAACGCTCCCCCGCCGCCTGCCCCGTCCGCGCCCGCCGCCGCCGCAAACGGTCACAGCGACACGTTCCCGCCCGTCCCGCCCGTGCGCCGCGCCGCGCCGCCGGCACGTCCCGCCGCTGGCAGACCCGGCGCCCGCCCGCCTGCCCGCCGTCCCGCCGGCGGCCCGGCTCGACCCGGCGCGCGTCCGGCGCCCGCGGCGCCACTGCGCTCACACGCGCCGACCGCCACGCCGCGGGGCGAGCAGCCGCACGGTCGGCGCCGCCTCGCCGCGCTGCTCGGCGGGCTCGGTTTGCTCGCGGTCGCGGCGGTCGCCGTACTCGTGCTGTCCGGCGGCGGGGAGGACCCGCCGTCGACGCCGGCCGCGGGCACCGGGTCGGCGCCGCAGCAGACGACGGCCGCGCCCAGACAGTCGCAGGGCGCCCCGGCGCCGCCGCACGACAGAACGACGGTCGCCGTCCTCAACGGGACGACTGTGGCGGGGCTCGCGAACACCGTCGCGAGCGAGCTGGAGGCAGACGACTTCCTGCGCGGCCCGGTCGGCAACGCCTCCGATCAGGCGCGCTCGGTCACCGTCGTCTCCTACTTCGGCGGCAGAGAGCGCGAGGCGGCCGAGGTCGCCGAGACGCTCGGCGTGCCGTCCGATGCCGTGCAGGCGATCGACGCCGACACCGAAGCGAGCTGCGCCGCGACGGCCGGTACGTGCAGCGCGACCGTCGTCGTCACGGTCGGCGCCGACCGTCAATGACGCCGCCGTTCCTCGACCTCCCGAAGCGCAGCGCGAAGCCGCGCGAGCAGGGGATCACGCACGTGCTCGACAGTGGCCTGTCGGTCGCCGAGGTCGAGTCGCTGGTCGAGGTCGCGGGCGACGCCGTCGACCTGGTGAAGCTCGGCTGGGGCACGGCCGTCGTCACCGAGAACCTCGCCCCGAAGCTCGCCTGCTACCGCGCCCACGGGATCCCGGTCGTGCTCGGCGGGACGCTCACCGAGCTGGCGATCGCGCAGGACCGCGTCGATCAGCTCGTCACGTGGCTGCGCGAGCTGGACCTGAGCCACGTCGAGATCTCCGACGGCGCGATCGAGCTGGCGCACGAGCGCAAGCTGGCGCTGATCGAGCGGCTCGTCGGCGAGGGCTTCACGGTCCTGTCCGAGGTCGGCTCGAAGGACGCCTCGACGATCATGGCCCCCTACGTGTGGGTCGAGCAGATCGAGTCGGAGCTCGCCGCCGGCGCGTGGAAGGTGATCGCCGAGGCGCGCGAGAGCGGCACCGCCGGCATCTATCGCGCCGACGGCGAGGTGCGCACGGGGCTGGTCGACGAGATCGTCCACTCGGTCCCGATCGAGCGGCTGCTGTTCGAGGCGCCGCAGAAGGATCAGCAGGTGTGGTTCCTGCGCCACTACGGCCACGAGGTCAACCTCGGCAACATCGCTCCGCGCGATGTGCTGTCGCTCGAGACGCTGCGGCTCGGGCTGCGGGCGGACACGGCGACGATGAACGGCTACGCCCCGACCGCGAGATGATCCTGCTCGCCCGTCACGGCGAGACCGACGACAACGTCCCGCCGCTGCGCTTCCAGGGTCAGCGCGACACGCCCCTCAACGACCGCGGCCGCGCGCAGGCGCGCGAGCTGGCCGAGCGAGTGGCCGCGCACGACCCGCCGATCGCGTCGCTGTGGTCCAGCGACCTGAGCCGCGCGCGCGAGACGGCCGAGATCGTCGGTGCGCGCATCGGCCTCGAGCCGCGCCTCGACCCACGCCTGCGCGAGGGCTGGCGCGGCGAGTGGGAAGGCTTCCTGTTCGACGAGATCGCCGCCGCGGACCCGGAGCGCTACGCGGCCTGGCGCGCGCCCGATGCCGAGGACGGCTTCCGCTTCCCCGGCGGCGAGTCGCTCGCCGAGCAGCAGGCGCGGGTGCTGGAGGCGCTGGGGGAGATCGCCGCGCAGGGGGACGGGGAGGAGGGTGGCGCAGCCCTCGTCGTCTGCCACGGCGGCTCCATCCGCACCGTCCTGTGCCGTGAGGATCCGCGTGGGCTGGCCGCCTTCCACACGTTCGCGGTGCCGAACGTCGCGCTCGTCCCGGTCGAGGTGGCTGCGCCGCGATGACGCGCCTCGCCCGCATCGTGTTCGGCCTGCTCGTGCTGGCGACGCTCGGGGCGTTCGTCGTCACGCAGAAGCTGAAGAGCTCGCCGCCGCTCGTCGTGCGGCCGCACCTGTCTGCCGTCTTCTCGCCAGCGGACGACGCGCGCGTGAGACGGGCGAAGGTCTCGTTCTGGATCGTCGAGGGCGACGACGTGAGCGTCTCGATCGTGGACGAGCAGGGGCGCATCGTGCGCACGCTGCTCGACGGGTACCAGCTGCCCGAGCGCAAGCGCATCACGCGCTTCTGGAACGGCCGGACCGACGAGGGCGCGATCGCTCCCGACGGCGACTACCGCGTGCGCATCGCGCTGATCCACCAGGGCCGCACGATCGAGCTGCCGCGCACGATCCGGCTCGACACGCGACCGCCGCGACCGCGCGTGACCGACGTCGAGCCGCACGTCGGCGACGGGCCGGCGTTCCTGCCGCAACGCGGCGTCGACGCGGTGACGATCCACGTCAGAGGGACCGAGGGCCGCCGCTCGCGCGTGCTGATCTACCGCACGGACGTGACGCCGCCGCGCCGCGTCGGCCAGCTCACGATCCCCTTCCACCGCAGCACGGCGACGTGGGACGGCACGCTCGGCGGGAGACCGGCACCGCCCGGCACGTACCTGATGGGGCTGCTCGTGGCCGACCGCTCCGGCAATACCGGGACGTTCCCGCGCAGACTGCCGCCCGCCGGCGGTCCGTTGCTGCCCGCAAGCCACGCCGGTGTCACGGTCCGCCGGTTGGCGGGCGCGCCGCCGTTGACGCCCGTGGACGCCGGCAGACGGGCGGTCGTCCTCGTCGACGCGCGCGGAGAGCCCTACCGATGGGCGCTGCGTCGGCTCGGCGACCCGGCCGTGCTCGCGCGCGGCAGCGGCAGCGAGGCGCGCCTGCGCGTGCCGGTGCCGAGAGGGCAATCCGGATTGCACGTCCTGACGATCGAGACGGACCCCGGTGGCGACGCCGGCGGTGGGCGCAGAGCGGAGCGTCGCCGGGCCGGGAGAGGGAGCAGCGACAGACGCGCTGACGCGCGGGGTGGCCCGGGCGACGCGACGATCCACCGCACCGCCGTCCCGCTCGTCGTCCGCACGATCAGACCGCGCTCCGTCCTCGTGGTGCTCCCCGCGCTCACGTGGCAGGGCCTCAACCGCGTCGACGACGACGGCGACGGGATGCCGAACACGCTGGACTCGGTCCCCACCCGGCGCGCGACCGCGAAGCTGTCGCGGCCGCTCGCGCACGGCTTGCCGGAGGGCCTGGAGGAGCAGGAGGGCGCGCTGCTGCGCTTCCTCGACGACGAGCTGCTGCGCTACGACCTCACGACCGACGCCGCGCTGGCCACCGGGGACGGCCCGCCGCTCGGCGGCCACGAGGGCGTCGTGCTGGCCGGCGAGGCGCGCTGGATCACGCCGCATCTGCGCGACAAGCTGCGCCGCTACGTGCGCGACGGCGGCAGCATCTGGTCGCTCGGCACCGACTCGCTGCGCCGCGGTGTGCGCCTGCGCGGCGACGGCACGCTCGCCGCGCCGACCGCCCCGCGCGCGACCGACGCGCTCGGCGGTCGCCCGCGCCAGCCGCTCGAGCGGGTGGGTGGGGACGAGTCACCGGTCGAGATCACGATCTACGAGGACGATCCGGAGCTCGGCCTGTTCGAGGGCACGAGCGGCGCGTTCGCCGGCTACGAGTCCTACGAGACGCTTGCCGGCGTCGCCCCCGGCGCGCGGCTGCGCTCGGCCGCCGGCGCCGAGGCCGGCATCCCGGTGATCGCCGCCTGGCAGCTCGGCGACGGCACCGCGATCCACACCGGCCTCCCCCAGCTCGCCGCGCGGGCCGAGCAGGGCGACCTCGACGCCGCCGCGCTCGTGCGGCGGATCTGGCAGTTGATGGCGCGCGGTCCGGGCGGCTAGCGCGGCCGTCGGCCGCCCGCCCCGCCCGCGGGGCTCCGCGCCTGCGTTGCCGGTCCGCCTGCGTGCGCCGGTCGGCTGGGGAGGGGGAGGGAGCAGGTGCTTCGGCGTTCGTGCGCGCTTTCGTGACGGTTCACGCGTCCGCCTGCGCAGCGTTCGCGTTCTCCGGCGCGTCCGCGCACGCACCGGATCGATGAGTGTCGGAGTGGGGGTCCATATCACCCTCTTCTCGACACTCACTGTTGTGGATCGTCACGGTTTGCGCAGTCCGCGCCAGCGGTGATGCAAAGCGGACGCTCGCCGGGCGCCGCGAGCCGTGAGGAGCCACGAGCGGCGGGCGCGACCGCCCCTGCTCACCCCCTCCCCAGCCGACCAGCACCGCGACGCACACTGCGACCGCCCCGAGCGGAGCGCCACCCCCTAAGAGCCCCACCCCCTCAGTTCATCGACGGATCCCAGGGCATTCTCGCGACGAGCGCGAACGTGCCGCCCTTGCGTGTGAGCACCTGGCTCCAGAGCCCGTCCGGATCGGTCGAGAACAGCTCGTCGGGCCGCGGGGTCTCGATGATCCAGTCCTCGCGGTCGAGCTCCTCGTCGAGCTGGCCGGGGCCCCAGCCGGCGTGGCCGGCGAAGACGCGTGCGCGGTGCGTGACGGCGGCCGAGTCGGCGAGGTCGATCTGCGCGGACAGGAAGCCGACGTCGTCGCTGATCAGGAGCCCGGCTGCGCCCGGGTCGGTGAAGGCGGCGAGCACGATCACCGCCGTCGGCTGCACGGGCCCGCCGACGTACAGCAGCTCGCGCGCATCGACCAGCTCCTCCAGCTCCGGTGCGCTGTCGCCGACCGTCACATCCGCCGGACGGTTGAGCACAAGCCCCATCGCACCCTCGTCCGTGTGCTCCGCGACCAGCACCACGGTGCGCAGGAAGTTCGGGTCCTCCAACGCGGGCGACGCGAGCAGCAGCTTCCCCTTCAGCGACTCCACGCTCCCATTCTGGCAGCGGCGCGACGGCCGCCCAGCCGAGCTGGCCGTTCAGGCCAGCTCGAGCTCGACGTGGCGGGCGATCGCCTCGAAGTCGCGGTCCTTCGCGAGCACCGCGGCGCCCGATCGCATCGCGACCGCGGCGATCACGCAGTCGGTCAGCTTGCGGATCGTCTCGCCGCCCTTGCGGCAGATGCGATAAACGCGCGCGCCGGCTTCGAAGTCGGACGGTCCGTAGGTGCGCAGGTACTCACGCGCATAGAGCATGCGCTGCAGCTCCTGGTGGTGTCTCTTGTCGAGTGCTCCGCCGAGGATCTCGAGCAGGACGAGGTCCGTCGTCGCGACGCGCTCTCTCCGCGCGAGAACGTCGTGCAGCTGCAGATGCGTCTTGCTCCTCGTGCCGCGCAGATACTCGATCCACGCGGACGAGTCGGCCAGGATCAACCGGCCCATGGCTCGTACGGGGCGTGCATCTCGTCGAGGTCTCCGCCCCAACCCGTTCCCTGCATCGCGAGCGTCTCCTCGAGCGTCATCGGCTCGCCGCCGAGCAGGCTCCGCAGCGCGAAGTCCACGGCCTCTCGCTTCGTCTTGAGCCCGTGCATTCTCATCGCCGTCGCGATCAGGCGATCGTCGATCTCGATGTTGGTGCGACTCATGTCTACACCAGCATACACTGCCATGTGTATCTGCTTTAGTTGCGACCGGAACGGATGCTGAACGGCGTGGGCAGCGAGGTCTACAGCCGTCGTCTGTGATCGCCCGCGCCGTCCACCCCGCTAGCGTCCCCCGCCGTGCACGGCCTGCTCCAGCGCCTGCTGCGAACGACGGCGGCCTACCAGGTCGGCGACGTCGTCTCGAAGGTCTTCGCGGTCGCGCTGTTGCCGGTCTACACCCGCCACGTCAGCGAGGCGCAGTACGGCATCGCCGAGCTGCTGATGACGGGGATCGTCCTCTTCAGCATCGTGATCCGCTTCGGCGTCGGCGAGGCGTTCGTCCGCTACCACTACGCCGACGAGGACCAGGCGCGGCGCGACGCGCTCGCACGCCGCGCGGTCGGCTTCCTGTTGGTCGCGACGACGCTCGCAGCGATCCCGCTCGTCGTGCTCGCCGAGCCGCTGTCGGAGATCGTGCTCGACCAGTCCGACGCGGGGATCTTCCGCATCGCCGTGCTCGGGCTGTGGACCTTCACGAACCTCGAGCTGGCCTATGCGCTGCTGCGCGTCGACGAGCGCGCCGGCGCCTACGCGATCACCACGATCGCGAACGTGCTGCTGACGATCGCGCTCACGATCTACCTCGTCGTGCTGCAGGACGAGCAGGCGCGCGGCCTGCTGCTCGGCAACTACGCCGCCTCGACCGTCGTCCTCTTCGCCCTGTGGGGATCGATGGCCGGCCGGCTGCTGCCGCGCCGCGGCGGCGCCGACCATCCGAGACTGCACCGCCTCGGGCACCTGCTGCGCTTCGGCCTGCCGACCGTCCCCGCCGACGCGTCGGTCTACGCGCTCAACCTCGTCGACCGCTACTACCTGTTCCACAAGTACGGCGCCGCGACCGCCGGCGTCTACTCGATCGCCGTCAAGCTCGCGGGCGTCACCGCGTTCGTCGCGCGCGCCTTCCAGTACTCGTGGCCGCCGCTCGCCTACTCGATCAGAGACGACAGAGAGGCCGCGCGCTTCTACGCGTTCGTCGCGACCTACTACCTGTTCGTCACTGGCTGGCTCGTCGCGGGGTTGCTGCTGCTCGGCCGCTGGTTCACGAGATTGCTCGCCGCGCCCGACTTCTACGGCGCGCACACGGCGCTGCCGTGGCTCGCGCTCGGCTGGGCGCTCTACGGCCTGTTCGTGATCTTCGTCGTCGTCGCGGGGCGCGCGGAGGTGACGACGCGCAACTTCCCGGCGGCCGCCGTCGGCCTCGCGGTCAACGTCGTGCTGCTGATCGCGCTCACGCCGCCGTTCGGGATCGCCGGCGCCGGCCTCGCGCTGACCGGCGCCTACCTCGCGATGCTCACAGTGATGCGGCTGCTGACGCGCGACCTGTTCGAGATCGCCTTCGAGTGGCGGCGGATCGCGCAGCTCGCGCTCGTGCTCGGCGGCCTCGCCGGCGCCGGCGAGCTGCTGCTGCCGACCGAGGGCGCGCCCGGCTTCGTCGCCCGCGCCGTGCTCGCGCTCGTGCTGCCGCTCGTGCTTGCCGCGACCGGCTTTTTCCGCCCCGAGGAGCGGGCGCTCGTGCGCACGCTCGCGCAACGCCTGCGGCGGCGCGCTGACACGGGCGACGACGCCGCGCGCGAGCCCGCGTAGCGGCTTTCGCCCTCCGGTCACCGCAAGCGGCGACCTGCGGATAGAGGCTTTCGCCCTCCGGTCACCGCAAGCGGCGACCTGCGGGCGACGTCACAAGCGCCGGCCGCCGCGGTTCCAGTCCGCGGCGGCTTCGCGCAGCCCCTCGCCGCGCTCCGGGTGGAGCGTGGCGCGGACGTGCTGCCAGTAGCGCGCCGGGTCGTGGCGCGGCACGACGTAGGCGGCCATCGCCCGCAGCGCGTACGTCCAGGCGGTCAGCCAGCGCACGATCAGCGCGGATGGCGTCGAGTGGTGCTTGCGCATGTAGCGCTCGCGGTTGCGCGACAGCTCGACGATGCGCCGCGTCGGCACCGAGCCGGTGGAAAGCTGCTCGTGGTGGATCGCCTCCGCGCCCGGCACGTACAGCACCGCCCAGCCGGCGTCGCGCAGGCGCTTGCAGAAGTCGACCTCGTCGGAGTAGACGAAGAAGGCCGGGTCCATCCAGCCGATTCGCTGCGCCGCCTCGCGCCGCACGAGCAGGGCCGCCGACTGCGCCCAGTCGACCTCGCGCACCTCCGACCCCTTGCTCTCGACCGTCAGCCACTTGTGCAGGAAGAGCGCGCCCGCGAAGGCAGTCGTGGGCGTCGGGAAGCGCCAGGCCGACGGCTGCTGCTTGCCGTCCGGGCGCAGCAGCTTGGTACCTGCCGCGGCCGCGTCGTCGCGCCCGGCGAGCGCCGCGTGCAGCGCTGCGGTCGCGCCCGGCAGCAGCTCCGAGTCCTCGTTCAGCAGCAGACACCAGCGTCCGCGCGACCGCTGCATCAGCGCGCTGTCGTTCTCGGCCTTTCCGCGCCGCTGCTCGCGCCGGATCAGCTCGGTCGTGACGGGATGGGCGCGCGCCATCCCGGCCGAGCCGTCGCGCGAGGCGTTGTCGAGCACGAGCACCTCGGTCTCGAACGGCAGCGCGGCCTGCTCGCGCACGATCGCGTCGAGGCAGCGCTCGAGCAGCACGCGCTGCTCGGTGTTGACGACGCAGTAGGAGATCTCGACGCTCATCGACGGTGGCCGGGCGGCGGGGATCCGATTCCGCGGCCGGCTCGGGGATGATGCCGCAGATGGCTCCCTCACCGCTCAGCGTGCAGGTCGTCGACCCCTCCGCCTTCACGCCGCCGTACGACCACGCGCTGTGCGCGGCGCTCGCGCGCGCCGGGGCGGGGGACGTCGCGGTCGAGCTCGTGACGAGCCGCTTCGCCTACGGGTCGGTCCCGCGCGGCGAGGGCTACGCGGTGCGCGAGGCGTTCTACCGCCGCGCCCCCGGCGGGGTGGGCGGGCCGGGCTCCCGCGCACGGCGCGCCGCGAAGCTCGCGCAGCACGTGCCGGACATGCTCCGCTACGCGCGCCGCGACATCCCTCGCGCCGACGTCGTCCACTTCCAGTGGCTGACAGTACAGCCGCTCGACGTGCGCCTGCCGCCGTTCGCGCGCGCCGGCCGCAGCCGCCGTCGGCCGCCGCTCGTGCTGACGGCGCACGACGTGCTGCCGCGCGAGCCACGCGCCGGCCAACTGCGTGCGCAGCGGCGCCTCTACGAGCGAGCCGACGCGGTCGTCGTGCACTCCGAGCACGGTGCCGCGCGGCTGCGCGCCGAGCTGGGGATCGACGCGGAGCGCGTCCACGTGATCCCGCACGGCGCGTTCGCGCACCTCGCCGAGCTGGCGCCCGCGGAGACGAGCGGGGCGGGCGGCGCGGAGACAGCCACGCGGCGGACTGCCGTGGCTGCGCCTCTCCCTCCCGACCTCGCCGCCGTCGACAAGCCGGTCGCGCTCTGCTTCGGCTTGATCCGGCCCTACAAGGGGATCGACGTGCTGCTGGAGGCATGGCGCGGGATCTCCGACGCCGAGCTGTGGATCGTCGGCCTGCCGAAGATGCACCTCGCGCCGCTGCGCGCCGCGGCGCCGCCCGGCGTGCGCTTCGTGCCGCGCTTCGTCACCGACGAGGAGATCCCGGCCTTCTTCCGCCGCGCCGACC
>DATHEP010000314.1:0-3409 GCA_035318525.1 Conexibacter sp. | reverse complement strand
CGCGTCGTGTGCTTGAGCGCGTAGCGGCCCCCAGCTCTCAGCGGCGCGTCGCTCATCCAGCAGACGACGGCCTCCAGCTCTCTCGCGACCGTCGGCGGGCTCGCCTCGCCGGCGCGCGCGATCAGGTCGCCGCGCGAGATGTCGAGGTCGTCCTCCAGCAGCAGCGTGACCGACTGCGGCGGGAACGCCTCGGCGATCTCGCCGTCGAACGTGTCGATCTTCGCCAGGCGCGTCGTGTGGCCGGCCGGCAGCACCACGACCTGCTCGCCAGCTCTCAGCACGCCGGCCGCGACCTGGCCCGCGTAGCCGCGGTAGTCGTGGTGGGTGGCGTCGTTCTGGGGGCGCACGACCCACTGGACCGGGAAGCGCCAGTCCTCCAGGTTGCGGTCGCCGCTGATCTCGACCGTCTCCAGATGGTCCAGCAGCGTCGGGCCGTCGTACCAGTCCATGTTCGCCGAGGGGTCGACGACGTTGTCGCCCTTCAGCGCGCTGATCGGGATGAAGGTCGCCTCGGCGAACTCCAGGCCGACGGACCACGAGCGGAAGTCCTCGACGATCGCGTCGTAGACGGACTGGTCGTAGCCGACGAGGTCCATCTTGTTGATCGCCACCACCAGGTGCGGCGTGCGCAGCAGCGCGCTGATCGCCGCGTGGCGTCGCGACTGGCGCACGAGCCCGTTGCGCGCGTCCACCAGCACCAGCGCGAGGTCGGCCGTCGAGGCGCCCGTGACCATGTTGCGCGTGTACTGCTCGTGGCCCGGGCAGTCGGCGATGATGAAGCGGCGCTTGGCGGTCTGGAAGGAGCGGTAGGCGACGTCGATCGTGATGCCCTGCTCGCGCTCGGCGCGCAGGCCGTCGGTCAGCAGCGCGAGGTTCAGCTCGCCGTCGCCGCGCCGTTCGCTCGTCTCCTTCACGTGCGCGAGCTGGTCGGCGAGGATCGACTTGGCGTCGTGCAGCAGGCGGCCGATCAGCGTCGACTTGCCGTCGTCGACCGAGCCGGCCGTCGCGAAGCGCAGCAGCTCGGTGTCGGCGATCTTCTGGTCGGCCGGACGGCCGTTGGACTCGTACGTGGCGCTCATGACTAGAAGTACCCCTCGCGCTTGCGGTCCTCCATCGCGGCCTCCGTGACGCGGTCGTCCGCGCGCGTCTGCCCTCGCTCCGTGATGTTGGTCGCGGCGATCTCCGCGATGACCGTCTCCAGCGTCGTCGCCGTCGAGGCGACGGCGCCCGTGCACGTCATGTCGCCGACCGTGCGGTAGCGCACCGTCTCCGTGAAGACTTCCTCGCCGTCGAGCAGCTCGACGAACTCGGACGCCGCGTAGAGCATCCCGTCGCGCGCGAACACCTCGCGCTCGTGCGCGAAGTAGATCGGCGGCAGCTCGAGTCTCTCGCGCTCGATGTACTGCCACACGTCGAGCTCGGTCCAGTTCGATATCGGGAACACGCGCACGTGCTCGCCCTTGCGAACACGGCCGTTGTAGAGCTGCCACAGCTCCGGCCGCTGCGCCTTCGGGTCCCACTGGCCGAAGTCGTCGCGAAAGGAGAAGATCCGCTCCTTCGCGCGGGCGCGCTCCTCGTCGCGGCGGGCGCCGCCGAACGCGGCGTCGAAGCCGTGCTCCTCGATCGCGTCGAGCAGCGTCACGGTCTGCAGGCGGTTGCGCGAGGCGCGCGGGCCCGTCTCCTCTACCGCGCGGCCCTTGTCGATCGACTCCTGCACGGAGGCGACGACGATTCGCTCGCCGATCTCTGCCACGAGGCGGTCGCGGAACTCGATCACCTCGGGGAAGTTGTGGCCGGTGTCGACGTGCATCACCGGGAACGGGAAGCGCGCGGGACGGAAGGCCTTCTCGGCGAGGCGCAGCAGGACGATCGAGTCCTTGCCGCCGGAGAACAGCAGCACGGGCCGCTCGAGCTCGGCGGCGACCTCGCGCATGATGTGGATCGCCTCGGCCTCCAGGGCGTCGAGGTGTGACAGCTCGTGGCTCATGCGTGCTCGTGGACTGGGGTCGGTGGCGGGCTTGGGGCGTGGTCGGTCGCGGGCGCCGGCGCCTGGTCCTGCGCCGTCGGCTCGCGGAAGCGTTGCGTCGCCACGATCGCCAGCGCGACCGCGGCGGGGACCAGGAAGATGACATACAACGGGAAGTCGAGGCCGGCCTTGTTCAGCAGCGCGAGGCCCGCGGCCAGCAGGACGAGGCCCAGCGCCGGTCGCAGGACCCCCTCCGGCAGCGTCGTCGCGAGGCCCGAGCCGATCCACACGCCGGGGATCGAGCCGAGCATGATGTTGAGTGCCAGCAGCAGGTCGACGTTGCCGCTGACGAAGTGCGCGATCGACGCGACCCACAGCAGCAGCGCCGCGTGGAAGACGTCGGTGCCGACGACGCGGCGCGGCGTGAGGCGGTAGCCGATGATCAGCGCGACGGCGATCAGCGCGCCGCTGCCGGCCGATGTCAGCCCGAGCACGAAGCCGACGATCACGCCGGTGAGCACCGCAGCGACCTTGTGTCGCAGGCTGAAGTCCTCGATCGTGTCGCGCTCGTTCTTGATGCGCAGGAACAGCGCGCGTCCGAGCACCGCGACGGCGGTCACCAGCAGCGCGCCGCCGACCATCATCAGCAGCGTGTCGTCGAACTGGTCCTTGCCAAGCGCCCGCTCCAGCACGTGCAGCACCTCGACGCCGCCGAGCGCGCCCGGCAGCGAGCCGACCGCGAGCCACAGCGCGATCGTCATGTCGACCGTGCCGCTGCGCCAGTGGCGCCAGCCGCCGACCGTCTTCGTGACGGCGGCGTAGGCGAGGTCGGTCCCGATCGCGGTCGTCGGCGCGGTGCCGAAGACGAGGATCAGCGCGGGCGTCATCAGCGACCCGCCGCCGACCCCCGTCGTCCCGACGAGGATCCCCACCAGGAATCCGAACATGATGATGAGCGGCCAGTCCATCGTTCCCCGATCAGCCGACCGCGAGGGTCAGCCGTGCAACCCGCACTCGAGCTTGTCGGATCCGGCCCAGCGGCCGCTGCGGTCGGCCGCCGGCACCGTGCAGTGGGTGCAGCCGATCGACGCGTAGCCGCGGTCGTGGAGGGGGTTGTAGGGGAGCTCGTGCTCGTGGATGTAGCGCCACACGTCTCTGTCGGACCAGTCGGCCAGCGGGGCGGCCTTCCAGATGCCGTGCTTGTCGTCCCAGCCGATCTTCGGGGTGTTCGCGCGCGTGGGCGCCTGGTCGCGGCGGACGCCGACGATCCAGCCGTCGACCTGGCTCAACGTCTCGCGCAGCGGGGTGACCTTGCGGATCGCGCAGCAGCGGTCGGGCTCGCGCGCCCACAGCTCGTCGCCGAACTGCGCGGCCTGCTCGGCGAGCGAGATCCCGCTCGCCGCCTCGATCTCGACGCCGTAGCGCTCCTCGACCGCTCTCCAC
>DATHEP010000313.1:0-2427 GCA_035318525.1 Conexibacter sp. | reverse complement strand
TGTGCCGCGAGGCCGCGCAGGAGGGCTATGACGTCGTCTGCGCGTTCGGCGGCGACGGCACGGTCAACGAGGCGGCCAACGGGCTCGCCGGCTCCCCCACGCCGCTGACGTGCCTGCCGGGCGGCTCGACGAACGTCTTCTCCCGCGTCCTCGGGATCCCGAACGACGTCGTCGACGCCACCGAGCACCTGCTCGGCCTTGCGGACACCTGGCAACCCCGCGCGATCGACCTCGGCCTCGTCGACGACCGTCGCTTCCTCTTCACCGCCGGCGTCGGCCTCGACGCGAGCGTGACGCGACGCGTCGACGCGCGCCCGCGGCTCAAGGCGCGCCTCGGGCCGTGGTTCTACTGCGCTTCGGCGGTCGCGGCGTTCAACCGCGAATACGTCGTACGCCCGCCGCGCTTGGCGGTCGAGGTGCCCGGTGGCGAGGCGATAGAAGGCGTCACCGCGATCGTCCAGAACACCACGCCCTACACCTACTTCGCCTCACGCCCGATCGAGCTGGCCGAGGGCGTCGAGCTCGACGACGGAGCGCTCGCCGGCGTCGTCCTGCGCCGCGCGAGCCCGCTCGACATGCCGACGGTCACGTGGCGCGCGCTCGCCCGCCGCGGCCGGATCCTGGGCCACCGCCGCGTCGAGGGCTTCGCGGGCGCTGAGACCGTCACGATCCGCTCGCTCGACGAGCGCCCCCTCCCCCTCCAGGTCGACGGCGACTACCTCGGCGACTTCCCGTCGTTCGAGCTGCGCGCCGAGCCGGCCGCGCTGCGCGTGGTCGCCTGAGCGGCGGATGACTGGCCATCTGTACCGGCAGGAGCGGTACAAACGTCCAGTCATCGGCTGGTGGCCGCCAAGGCGCATAGGGTTCGCCGGGTGCGCTCGGCCCTCGCCCTTCTCGTAGCCCTGCTGCTGGCGCCAGCGGTGCTGGCCGCGCCGGCGCGGAGCGCCACCGTGCCAGCCCCCACGCTCGCCGGCTGCCCCCTCTTCCCCGCCGACAACGCCTGGAACCGCCGCGTGGACCAGCTTCCGCGCACCGCGAACAGCGCCACGCTGATCCGCAGCATCGGCCTCGACGCCGGCTTCCATGCCGACTTCGGCTCCGGCCTGTGGGACGGCGGGCCGATCGGGATCCCGTACACGGTCGTGGACGGCGGCCAGAGACGCGTGCCGGTGCGCTTCGGCTATGGCGACGAGTCCGACCCCGGTCCCTACCCCGTCCCGCCGAACGCGCCGATCGAGGGCGGGCGCGACGCTGATGGCGACCGCCACGTGCTCGTGGTCGACAGCTCCGCCTGCAAGCTCTACGAGCTCTACGACGCCCACCCGCTCGATGCCGGCCGTTCATGGCGGGCCGGCTCCGGCGCCACGTGGGATCTGCGCTCGAACCGGCTGAGGACCAAAGGCTGGACAAGCGCCGACGCCGCCGGCCTGCCGATCCTCCCCGGCCTCGCCCGCTACGACGAGGTCGCGCAAGGCGCGATCCGCCACGCGCTCCGCTTCACCGCGCCTCGCACGCGCACGAGCTTCGTGTGGCCAGCGCGCCACCAGGCCGGCAGCTCGTCCGACCCCTCGTTGCCTCCGATGGGCCTTCGCGTACGCCTGAAGGGAGGCGCGAGCCTGCGCGGCCTTCCGCCGCAGGCGCGGGTGATCGCGATCGCGATGAAGCGCTACGGCCTGATGCTCGCCGATAACGGCTCGCCCTGGTACGTGACCGGCGCTCCGCACCCGCGCTGGGACAACGACCAGCTCCACGCGCTCGACCGCCTCAGCGGGCGCGACTTCGAGGTCGTCGACGGCGCCGCGCTGCGGCGGGCCCGCTGACGGGTTAGCGCCCCGGGCAGCCGTCGCGCCCGGCGACGCGCACCCACACGCCGTCGCCGTTGGCCACCCGCGTGCACGGCTCCGTCCCGTCGTACTCCGGCGCGCGTATGAGCGAGGCGGTCGCGCCGTCCTGCGGCGGGTCGAAGCCGTCGACCGCGAGGCCTGCGATGCGCGCGAAGACGATCAGCCCGACGGATTCGAACAGGTGGTCGTCCACGTCGCCGCGGTCCTCCCATCTCACAGCGCCGGTCCCCTCGGCGCGCAGCGCCTCGAACAGCCCGAGCACGTCGCCGCTGCGCTGCGGACCCGAGACGAGGTACCCGAGGCTGGAGTAGAGCACCACGCGGTCACGCGGCGGGACGCCCTCCCCTTCCATCGTCGCGCCGTTGCTCAGCGGTCGCTCTCCCGGCGCATGCCCGACGCCGAACGTCGCGCCGAGCTGCGCGGCCAGCACCGCGAGCAGCAGGGTCCCGGTCGCGAGCGCCTGGGCGCGGGGTCTCAGGTGCACGATCCAGGCCGTCCCGATGACGGCGAGGAAGACGATCAGCCCCATCGTGTAGCGGACGTCCTTGTGCTGCAGCAACGTGATCGCCAGCCACGCCCCGGC
>DATHEP010000312.1:0-2563 GCA_035318525.1 Conexibacter sp. | reverse complement strand
CTGAATAAGTGGGGCTACACCGGCGAACAGGCCTACCTGATCCTTGGCACCTCACCGATCGAGGGCAGGATCGGCGGCGTCGTGGACATCCCGAACGCCTGCTGCTCGCTGTACCTGCCGACGGGGATCTTCGACTTCGACGTGCTGCCGAGCAGCGACGGGCCCGTGAGCATGGGACGGGGCGCGGCGGCGCAGACGAGCTGATCGGATGCCGGTCTACGCGTTCACGTGCGAGGCATGCGGGCCGTTCGAGCTGTCCCGGCCGATGGCCGAGGCCGGCGCGCCGGCCCGCTGCCCGAGTTGCAGGACGATGGCGCGGCGGGTCTTCACCCCGCCGGGCCTCGCTCTGCTCGCCACGCCGCTGCGGCAGGTGCTGAACGAGGAGGACAAGAGCGCGCACGAGCCCGACGTCGTCACGCAGCGGCGCGGGCACCCGCTGCCGCATCGGCACGAGCCCTCGCCGCCGTGGGTGCTCTCTCACTGAAGGAGGATCTCGAATGCTGCTCGGCATGGTGTTGCTCTACGTGGGGGCGGTGCTCGTGATCAACGGCATCTGGCTCGTGGGCCAGGCGCGTGCCGCGGCACCCGCCGCGGCGCCGGCGGGTCCGGGCGAGCCCGTGCTCGCCGGCGGTGACGTGCCGGTCACGCGACGCGCGGCCGAGGATCACCCCGCCTTCATCACGAACCACGAGATCGCGATCCTCAACGTCTTCACCGGCTTCGTCGGGCTGCTCGCGGCCGTTACGCTCGCGATCCACGGCAACGCCAACGCGGACAACGCCGAGATCCGCGCGGCCGCCTACATCATGTTGTTCGCGTTCACCTACCTGTGGGTTGCGTACAACCAGTTCACGGACGTGAACGGCCATGCCTTCGGCTGGTATTGCCTGTTCGTGGCAATCACGGCGGTCGTGGCGGGGATCTACGCGTTCTCGAACGCCAACGGCAACGACGCCACCGTCTACCTCGGCTTCGACTGGATCGCCTGGGCGATCCTGTGGTTCATGTTCTTCGTGCTGCTGGCGCTGGAGCGGCCGATCGCCCGCATCACCGGCTACGTCGCGATCCTGGAGGGCATCGGCACCTCGTGGGTGTTCGCGCTGCTGCTGCTGCAGGACGAGCTGTCGTTCTAGTGTCGTGAGTCCTTAGTTCGGTGGCAGTTTCTCGAGTGGATCGCCGCCCGTGAGGGCAGCCGCCGATTTGCCTGTGCCACCGGCACAGGCTGCATCGTCGGCCGACCTCACGAACGACGATCCACTCGAGAAACTGCTCACGAACTTCCGACTCACGACACTAGATCTACGTGGTCTTGACCGTGTACGCATGCGCGCCGGCGCCGGCGAGCCTCCCGCCCTCGACGATCAGGTACTCCTCGCGGATCGGCCGGCCTTCGAAGAAGCACTCGAGGATCTCCCGCGTGCCGGCCGCGTAGCGCGCCTGCGCCGAGAGGCTCGAGCCGGACATGTGCGGCGTCATGCCGTGCCAGGGCATCGTCCGCCACGGGTGGTCCGGCGGGGCCGGCTGCGGGTACCAGACGTCGCCGGCGTAGCCCGCGAGCTGGCCGCTCTCGCTCGCTCGCACGACCGCGTCGCGGTCGCAGATCTTGCCGCGGGCGGTGTTCACGAGGTAGGCGCCCGGCTTCATCCTGCCGATCAGCTCATCGTCGAACAGGCCCTCGGTGCCGGGGTGCAGCGGGGCGTTGATCGTCACGACGTCGGCGACGCGCACGAGCGACTCGGTCGTCTCGTGGAAGGTGAGGCCGAGCTCGCGCTCGACCTCCTCCGGCAACCGGTGCTGGTCGGTGTAGTGCAGCCCGACGTCGAACGGCGCGAGCCGCCGCAGCACGGCGGCGCCGATGCGCCCGGCGCCGACCGTGCCGACCTGCATGCCCTCCAGGTCGTAGGAGCGCGCGACGCAGTCGGCGATGTTCCAGCCGCCGTCGAGCACCCACCGATGCGACGGCAGGTAGTTGCGCACGAGCGTGAGGATCATCATCACGACGTGCTCGGAGACGCTGATGCTGTTGCTGTAGGTGACCTCGGCGACGGTGACGCCGTGCTCGATCGCGGCGTCGAGGTCGACGTGGTCGGAGCCGATCCCGGCCGTCACCGCCAGCTTCAGTCTCGGCGCCTTCGCGATCCGCTCGGCCGTCAGGTAGGCGGGCCAGAACGGTTGTGAGATCACGACGTCCGCCTCGGGCAGCTCGCGCTCGAAGACGGACTCCGGCCCGTCCTTGTCGGACGTCACCGTGAAGCGATGCCCGGCCCCCTCGAGGAAGCGGCGCAGCCCGAGCTCGCCCGAGACGCAGCCGAGCAGCTCGCCCGGCGTGAAGTCGATCGCTCTGGGGGTCGGCGTCGCGATCCCGCCGGGGTAGCGCTCGATCCGCGGGACCTCCTCGCGCGGGTAGGCCGGCGGGTACCCGTCGACCGGGTCGTCGTACAGAACGCAGAGCACGTGTGCCATGGCGTCCGCTCCCTTCTCGTGTCGTGCGGGAGGCGCGGCAGGCCTGTCGCTCCAGCGTACGCCTGCGGGTGAGCGGCTACGCGTCGTGGCCTCCTACTAG
>DATHEP010000311.1:0-10858 GCA_035318525.1 Conexibacter sp. | reverse complement strand
CTACTACATCGAGAACTGGTCGCTGTGGCTCGACCTGAAGATCATCCTGATGACGATCCCGGCGCTGCTCGGTCGCGAGAGCGTCGAGTAGCGGCGCCGCCAGGCCCTCCTGCTAGCGAGCGCGCAGTCGCCGTCGCGCGCCGTCGACGACGCTCCACGCCGCCGAGCGCCGCAGCCGGCGGATCGCCGGCGAGACCTTGAGACGGAAGCGGCGCTCGTCGTCGGCGAAGTACACGCCGAGGCGCGGCCAGTCGAGCGGATCATCGGCGCCGATGCGCTGCGGCAGCCCGGCCGCCGCGGCATAGCCGGCGTGCGCCGTTGCCGCGACCACGCGCGCGTCGACGTCGCCGTACGGATACGCGATCGTCGGGCAGGGGCGGCCGAGCTCGCGCTCGCAGACGGCCTTGGAACGCGCGAGCTCGTCTGCGAGCCGCTCGTCGTCGAGCTGCGTGAGGTGGGGATGCGAGGCGGTGTGCGAGCCGATCTCCCAGCCGCCGTCGGCCAGCCGCGCCAGCTCGTCCCACGACATCGGCATCAGCTCGGACTCGTGCGCGCCGCCGAGCCAGCGGTCGATGCCCGGCCACCGCATCGGCTCCTCGCGGCCGATCCAGTCGGTCGGCGCGAACACCGTGGCCGGTGCGCCGAGGCGCGTGAGGATCGGCAGTCCCAGCTCGAGCACCGAGCGGTACGCGTCGTCGAACGTGACGGCGAGCACGCGCTCGCCTGGCCGCGCGGCGACGGCGTCGGCGAACGTCGCGGGGCGGTAGCCGCGCTGCAGCAGCGAGGCGACCTGCCGCTCGAAGCGCTCCGGCGTCGTCGACAGCTCGGCCGGCCAGGTCGGGCTCAGCGCGTGGTAGCAGAGGACGAGCACGTCGCGCACGGCCGCGGATCGTATGCGACCCCGCGGCGCGCGCGGCGGCGGGAGCGCGGCTGCACGCCGCCGCCCACGGATTTGGCGGCGAGCGACCAGTAGGGCTTGGCTAAACCCCCGCGGCGCCTGGCGGCGTGCGACGCTGCGCGGATGCTGCGTCCTCGGTCGGAGCAATAGCGCTGCTATTGCTTCCTCCCTGCGTCCTTGCGGGCGGGTGGGCGCCGATCCGCACATCCGCCAGCCGCTCACGCGGGTTTCGCCAAGCCCTACTAGGATCCCTCGCCGGGCCGGGCGCCGCGCGGCGCCGCCGAGACGCCACGATGGCAGAGACCGCACCCCCCACCACCGACCGCGTCGACGTGAGCGTCCTGACGCCGGTCCTCAACGAGGAGCGAGGCATCCGCGAGACCGTCGCGGCGATGCAGCTCCAGCGGTTCGACGGCACCGTCGAGTTCCTGTTCGCCGACGGTCGCTCGGAGGACCGCACGAGAGCGATCCTGCTCGAGCTCGCCGAGCGCGACCCGCGCATCCGCGTGCTCGACAACCCGCCGCGGCACACGCCGGCGGGGCTCAACGCCTGCCTGCGCGTCGCGCGCGGCGAGTACGTCGCGCGCATGGACGCGCACACCTTCTACCCCGAGCGCTACCTGGCGAGCGGCGTTGAGCGGCTGGAGCGCGGCGACGTCGCGTGGGTCAGCGGCTCGACCGTTCCGCGCCCCGTCGGCGCCTTCTCGCTGGCGTTCGCGCTGGCGCTGTCGTCGTTCCTCGGTCGCGGCGGCTCCCAGCGCTGGGGCAACGAGGGCGAGGAGGAGCAGGAGCGCGAGCTCGACACCGGCGTCTTCTGCGGCGTGTGGCGCAGAGACGCGGTGCTGGAGCTTGGCGGCTGGGACGAGCGCTGGCCGATCAACCAGGACTCCGAGATGGCGGCGCGCTTCCTCGCGCGCGGCGATCGCATCGTGTGCGTTCCCGAGATGGCCGGCTCCTACGTCCCGCGCGAGTCCGTCAGAGCGCTCGCGCGGCAGTACCGCCGCTACGGCTTCTACCGCGCACAGACCTTCCGCCGCCATCCCGACAGCATGCGCCGCTCGCACCTGCTCGCGCCGGCGCTCGCGCTCGCGCTGCTGGCGTCGTTCGCGCCGCCGCGGCTGCTGCGGTGGCCGGCGCAGCTCGCCGTCGCCGCTTACCTGGCGGCGGTCGGCGCAGCGGCGGCGCGCGCCGCGGCGGTGCCCGGCCAGCGCCGCGCGGGCGGGCTGCTGGCGGTCGTGCTGCCGACGATGCACCTCGCCTGGGGCTTCGGGTCGCTGGCGGGGATGGCGCGCTTCGGCCTGCCGCTGCGCGCGCTCGTGCGGGCGCTGGGCGGCGGCGCGGCGTCGCCGGCCGAGCCCGGCGACCCCGGCGACCCCGGCGAGGTCCACGCGCCCTCGCTGCACGCCGACGGCGGCCCGACCGCCTGACCTGCGTGCGCCTCGCCGTCTACACCGACTACGAGTACGTCTCCGACGGCGAGCGGCGCTACGGGCAGCGCGCGTTCGTCGTCTTCCTCGAGGCGCTGCGCGAGCACGTCGACCGGCTCGTGCTCGTCGGCCGCATGGATCCGCGGCCGCAGAGCTCCCACTACCCGCTCAACGACGAGACCGAGCTCGTCGGCCTGCCGCACTACGAGAGCCTCGCGAAGCCGCTGTCCGTCGTGGGCTCGCTCGTGCGCTCGGTCACGCGCTTCTGGCGGCTGCTCGACGAGATCGACGTCGTGTGGGTGCTCGGTCCCTACCCGCACGCCGTCCTGCTCGCGGGCGTGACGCTGCTGCGCCGCCGTCGGCTCGTGCTCGGCGTGCGTCAGGACACGCCCACCTACATCCGCACGCGCCGGCCCGAGCAGCGCTGGATGCACGTCGGCGCCGACCTGCTCGACGGGATCTGGCGGCTGCTGGCGCGGCGGCACCCGACGGTCGTCGTCGGGCCCGACCTGGCGGAGAGCTATCGCCGCGCGCCCGAGCTGCTGGCGATGACCGTCTCGCTCGTCTCCGAGGCGCAGCTCGCCGAGCCCGAGGTGGCGGCCGCGCGCGATTACGACGGTCCGCTCACGGCCCTCACGGTCGGCCGTGTCGACACGGAGAAGAACCCGCTGCTGCTGGCGGACATCGTCGCGCGGCTCAACCGCGACGCGCCTCGCTGGCGGCTCGTCGTGTGCGGCGAGGGCCCGCTCGTGGAGGCGCTCGCCGAGCGCGTCGCCGAGCTTGGCGTCGCCGACGCCGTCGAGCTGCGCGGCTACCTGCCGGTCGACGGCGGGCTGCTCGACCTCTACCGGGAGAGCCACGCGTTCCTGCACGTCTCGCTGACGGAGGGCTTCCCGCAGGTGCTGGTGGAGGCGTTCGGCGCGCGGCTGCCGGTCGTCGCGACTGCGGTCGGCGGCGTGCCGGCGGCGGCCGAGGGCGCCGCGCTGCTGGTCCCGCCGCGCGACGCGGAGGCCGCCGCCGCGGCGCTGGAGCGGATCGCGGACGATCCCGAGCTGCGCGAGCGGCTGATCGCGGCTGGCGCCGAGCGTGCTCGCGCCGGCACGCTGGAGGCGTCCTCCGCCGAGGTCGCCGCCTTCCTCGAGCGCTCGCGCTGACTTTAGAACCTGTCAGGACGGCGTCGGCGCCGGCGCGCGCCCGAGCGTGCGCAGCACCTGCGCCCGCACGCGGCTCAGCAGGCCCGGCTCGACGATCCGCAGCACGCCGACGTAGACCGCCGTGCCGGCGAGCAGCGACAGCGCGAGCCCGAGCAGCGGGCGCTCCGGCCCGATCCCATCGCCGACGAAGTAGAGCGCCGCCCACGTCGGCACGCCGGCGAGCAGCACGGGTCGCAGTGCATGCCACAGGTCGGCGGGCCGCAGCTTCACGTAGTGGCACACGAGCACGCTGAAGACCGCCACCGACAGCAGCGTGTCGGCGAGCACGACGACTGCGACGGCCGTCGTCGTGCCGATGTGCGCTGCCAGCACGAAGCCCGGCAGCAGCGGCACGAGGATCGCGCCCGATACCCAGCCGACGGCGCTCGCGCGCTCGACCGAGTTCAGCAGCCAGCTGAGCGTCGCCTCGACCGGTCGCAGCGCCGCCCACAGGCCGAGGATCGTGAGCGGCCCGACCATCGGCAGCCACTCGTCGCCGAACATGACGCGTGTGATCGGCTCCGCGGCGCCGCTCAGCACGAGCCCGGCGAAGCAGCCGGCGAGCCCGACGAGGCGCAGCACCGAGACGAACGCCGGTCGGATGTCCTCCCCTCTCGCGCGGCTGCGCGCGAACGCGGGGAAGGTCACGCGCGCAACCGGGTCGGCGATCGTCCAGTACGTGAGGTCGCCGAGACGCGCGCCCATCGAGTAGAAGCCGAGCCCGGTCGTGCCGATCGAGCGCCCGACGGCCACCGTGTCGGCGTTCTGGCGCACGAACACGAGCACGCCCTGCCACAGGAACCCCTGGCCGGTCGAGATGACGCTGCGCACGACTCTGCGCTGCCAAGTCGGCCGCAGACGGTACGGCGCGAACGCGAGCAGCATCACCGCGAACACGAGGCGGCTCACGAGCTGGCCGACCACGAGGCTCCAGACACCTGCGCCCGCGACCGCCAGCCCGACCGACACGACGAGCGCCACGACCGCCTGCGCCATCAGCGCGACGAAGCGCTTTCTGAACTCGAGCTCGCGCTGCAGCAGCGCCTCGAAGAAGCTTGCGACGCCGCCGATGAAGACGACGGACGAGAACGCGATCAGGACGCTCGTCAGCTCCGGCTCGTCGAACAGCTTCGCGGCCAACGGCGCGATCGCGACGGCGAAGGCGCTCGTCAGCAGCGTCGTGATCAGCAGGACCGACAGGATCGTGCCCTGGCCGCGGCGGTCGAGGTCCTGGCGCACGACGAGCGCGTTGGAGAAGCTGAGGCCGCCGAACCAGTTGAGGAAGCTGACGGCGATCTGGGCGAGCGCCATCAGGCCGAAGTCGACCGGGTCGAGCAGCCGCGCCAGCACGAGCATCGTGAGGACCGCGAGGCCCTTCGTGGACGCGTATGACAGCAGCGTCCACGGGACGCCCCGGATTGCTCTTTCTTCCATGCCGCGCGCAACCGTAGCGCGGCAGGGGGCGCCTCCGGGCCTCGCCGCGCGAGCCCGTATCCTCTTCGCGAGCCCTGCGCGGGCGTCCGCGACGGGGCGCGCGGGCAGGACGCCCCAAGCTCGTGCGACAGGTCCTCCACAGCGATCCGACTCCCTGGCGCAGTCCGGCTCCCGCCGGATCGCTTGTCGACGGCTGGCTCGTGTGGGCGCTCGCGGCGGCGGGCCTGGGGGCGCTCGTGGGGCTCGCGGCGGCGGTCGCCGGCCCGCAGATGGCGGTTGCGGTCGTCGTGCTGCCGCTGCTCGCGTGGCTCTTCCTGCGCCCCGACTGGCTGCCGGCCGTCCTGATGGTGACGGTCTTCTCCGAGGCCGTCTCGCTCGGCGGGCTCACGATCTCGCGGGTCGCCGCGCCGCTGGCGATCGCGATCGTGCTGCTGCGGCTCGCGCTCGTGCCCAAGCAGGTCAGCTTCCCCCGCAAGGGGATCCTCGTCGCCGTCGGCGCGTACTCGGTGTGGGCCTTCGCGAGCCTGTTGTGGACGGTCAGCCCCGACATGTCGTTCGGCTCCGGGACGACCTCCTTCGCGCTCTCGTCGCTTGCGCTCTCGCTTGCCTACTTCTTCGCGATCGCGATCCTCGTCGACACCGAGGCCCTGCTGAGACGGATCATCGTCGTGCTGTGGGCGATGTCGGTCGTGATGGGCGCGTACGCGATCCTGCAGTTCCTCTCGGGGTCCGACCGCTCCGTCGGGGCGAGCGGCGATGCGAACTTCTTCGCGGCGCTTGAGGTGCTGGCGCTCCCGATCGGCGTCGTCGTCGCCACGCATGTGGCGCGGGGGCACCAGCGCACGATCGTGTTCGCCAGCCTCGCGATCGTGATCGGCTCGATCATGACGTCGCTCTCGCGCGGCGGGCTGATCGCGCTGCTGGGCATCGTCCTGCTGCTCGCGGTCCAGCCCGCGCACACCTTCTTCCGCACGCGGGCGCGCAAGACCGCCTTCGTGTCCGTCGTCGTGATCGGCGCCGTCGGCCTGCTCGCCGTCTCCTACGAGGCGCTGTCGGCGCGCACCTCGAGCCTCTTCACGACCGGCGACGTAGGCAGCTACTCGTCGGGGCGCGCCTTCCTGTGGGACGCCGCCGAGATCGCGTTCAGAGAGCATCCGGTGCTCGGGCTCGGCGCCGGCGCGTTCCCGTCGCAGAGCAACGACCTGCTGCGCCGCACGCCCGGCGTCGACTTCAGCGTCTACAGACTGCGCGAGAGCGGGCAGTTCGTGCACAACACCTACCTCGAGTCGTTCGCTGAGCTCGGCATCGTGGGCGGCGTGCTGTTCCTCGCGCTCATCGTCGCCGCCTTCATGACGCTGCATGCGCTCGTGCGGCAGGCGTCGGCGCATGGCGACCTGTTCCTCGCCGCGCTGTCGCGCGCGCTGCAGCTGGCGTTGCTCGGCTTCGCGCTCACGAGCGTCTTCCTGTCGGCGCAGACGCACCGCACCTTGTGGGTGCTGCTCGGGCTCGCGCTCGCGCTCGCGCGCATAGTTGCCGACAAAGGGAGAGACGCCGCGACCGCGAATCAGGTGCGGTCGGGCGTGCAACGCCCATGAAACCCACCATGGCTCTGATACCTTCCATCGTCCTCATGGCGGCGCGACTCGACGCGCGTCGGCCGCTTGATTGGTTCCTCCCGCTCCGGCCTTGACGGACACCGAGTCATCCCGAACGTCCCTCAGGCGCTATCTGACCGTCCTGCGACGGCAGTGGTGGGTGATCACGCTGTGCGTGGTCGTCGCGCTCGGCGCTGCCACCGTGTACCTGCTGCGGGCCCAGTCGACGTATGCGGCCGAGTCGAAGATCGTCGTCGGCCAGGGACGCGCGCTGTTCGGCGCCGACGTCTCGAACGCGGTGCAGCCGTTCACGCAGACGATGACGGAGCTGATCCAGAGCAACATCGTCGCGCGTCAGACGATCGACCGGCTCGGCCTCGACATGACGCCGACGGAGCTGATCGACAACCTGACGGTCACGAATCGCCCGGACGCGGCGGTGCTGCTGGTGGAGTACGTGGACGACAGCCGCGCCCAGGCGACGCGCGTGCTCGGGACCGTCGGCCAGGTCTTCACGCAGCTGGTCGACGAGGAGCTCGCGAGAGGCGGGCAGACCACCACCACCACGCCCGCCCCGGCCGGCGCCGACGTGCCCGAGCCGGTGAGCGCGACCGTCTTCGACCCCGCGCACCCGCTGCCCGGTCGCGTCTCGCCGCGCCCCTCGCGCACGATCGTGGTGGCGATCATCCTCGGCCTGATCGCCGGCATCCTGCTCGCGCTGATGCGGGAGGCGCTCTCGAACCGCATCCGCAGCGTCGACGACGCGGTCGACGCGTTCGGCGCGGATGTGATCGGGCTGCTCCCGACCGGAACCGTCGGCACGACGCCGGCGCAGATCGAGGCGCTGCCGCCGAAGCTCGCGGCGAGAGTCGGGGACCCGTTCCAACTGCTCGCCGCGACGCTGCGCTTCGTCGGCGACAACCCCGACGCCGGCGGTGTCGTCACGGTCACGAGCGCCGAGCCCGGGGAGGGCAAGTCGACCGTCGTCGCGCACGTCAGCGCCCAGCTTGCGCGCGGCGGCCACAGCGTGATCGCCGTCGAAGCCGACCTGCGGCTGCCGTCGCTCCACCGCTTCTTCGATCTTGCGGGCGACCTGCCGGGCATCACCGACGTCATCGGGGGCGTCCGCGACCTCGACGGCGTCCTGCGCGACACGAATGCGCGAGGGGGCCCGAGCGGCCCGCTGCTGCTGACGGCCGGCACGCCGCACGGGAACCCCGCCGAGGTCCTCACGCTCGGCAACGTCGCGCAGTTGATCGCGCGCTTGCGCGAGCTGGCCGACTACGTCGTCGTCGACACGCCGCCGCTGCTGCTGACCGGCGACGCGTTCCCGTTCGTCCAGCTCGCCGACAACGTCGTCGTCGTGTGCCGCGAGGCGAAGACGCCGCGTGACGAGGCACGGGCCGTCAGAGAGCAGCTCGCTGCGCTCGACGTGCGCCGCTTCTCGGTCGTCATGACCGAGTCCTCCAGCGCCCACCAGCGCGCCTACGGGTACGGCGCTGATCGCCCGCACGTGACGTCGGCATGAGCGCCGCCGAGGACACGCCTCGTCCGCCGCGGGTCGCGGTCATCATCCCCTGCTACGACGACGGCGCGACGCTGCGCGAGACCGTCGACTCGGTGCGGGCGCAGGAGCCGTGCGAGCTCGTCGTCGTCGACGACGGCTCGAGCGACCCGGCGACGCTCGCTGTCTGCGACGCGCTGCGCGCGGAGGGCGTCACGGTCGTCCAGCAGGAGAACCAGGGCCTGCCCGCTGCGCGCATGGCGGGCCTCGCGGCGACCTCGGCGCGCTATGTCTACCCGCTCGACTCCGACGATCTGCTCGCGCCCGGGGCGCTCGCCGCGCTCGCCGACGTGCTCGATGCCGAGTCCGAGCTGGTGGGGGTCTGGGGCGCCACGTGGGCGTTCGGCGAGTCCGGCACGCAGCGGCGCGAGGTTGCGCGGCTCGACGCCTGGCGCATCACGCACAACACGGGCATGCCCTACGCCGGCATGTTCCGGCGCGACGCGCTGGAGGCCGCCGGCGGCTGGTCGTTGCGCGGCGGCTACGAGGATTGGGATCTCTGGCTGGGGCTGGCCGAGCGCGGCGGTCAGGTGCGTCACGTGTCCGCGCCCGCGCTGCAGTACCGCGTCCATCACGGCCGCATGTGGGCCGACGCGATGTCGCGCCACGACCAGATCGTCACGGAGCTGCGTCGGCGCCACCCCACGTTGTGGGAGCAGCGCCGCGCCAACTGGCGCCGCTCGGGCGAGCCGTGGCGCGTGAGACTGCTGTTCCCGCTGATCGGCGCGCTGCCCCGCGCATCGAGCCGCACGCGCCTGCGCTGCTACACGACGGTCGACGATCCACGGCACGCCGCCGAGTTGCTCGTCGAGAAGCTGCGGCGCGCGCGGGGGTGACCAGCGGATGGCGGTCCGCCTCCTGCCGCTCGAGCGCCTGACGCCGGCCGACGTCGACGCCTGGCGCGCGCTGGCGCCGCGCGCGGTGGAGCCGAACCCGTTCGTCGAGGCTGACTTCGTGCTGCCGGCATGGCGGGCGCTCCAGCCGCGCGGGGTCGGACTGCTGGTCGCGCAGGACGAGGGCGCGTGGCAAGCGTGCTTGCCGGTCAGGCGCGTGCCCGGGACGCTCGGCGGGCTGGCGGGATGGCGTCAGCCGTACTCCTTCCTCGGGACGCCGCTCGTCGACCGCGCCGATCCGCTGGCCGCCGTGAGCGGCCTGCTCGAGCGGGCGCGGCGACCGCTGCCGGGGTTCCTGATGCTCAGCAACGTCGGCGTGGACGGGCCCGTGGGCGCGGCGCTGGCGAGCGCGACGGACGAGCTCGGCCTGTCGGTCGTGTGGGAGCGCCGCATCGAGCGGCCCGTGGTGCGCCGCAACGGCGCGGCCCCGACGGGGCGCTCCGCGAGCCGCCTGCGCAGCGACATGCGCCGCCGCCGCCGTCGGCTCGAGGAGCAGTTGGAGACCCCGCTCGTGGTCGAGAACGCAGGCGATTGCGACGGCACGGTCGCGGAGTTCCTGCGGCTCGAGGCAGCCGGCTGGAAGGGATCGCGCGGCACCGCGATGGCCGCGAATGGGCAGCATGCGGCGTTCTTCGAGACGATGACGCGCGCCTTCCACGCGCAGGGGCGCCTGCGGCTCACCGTGCTGCGCGCGCAGGAGCGGACGCTCGCGGTCTCATGCGACCTGATCGCGGATGACGTGCGCTTCGGCTTCAAGACGACGTACGACGAGACGTACCGCCGCTCCGGGCCGGGCACGATCCTGCTGCACGAGACGATCGAGGCGTTCTATGAGGACGACGCCGAGCACGAGTTCGACTCGTGCGCCGCGGCCGGAAGCGACTTGCTGGAGCGCCTGATGCCCGAGCGCCGCACGATCGCCTCGCAGCTGATCGGCGGCAGGACGGTCGCGAACCCGTTCGTGCGGCGCGCGCTCGCGTCTGTCGACGCGCGGCGCCGGCGCCGCGCGATGGCCCGGTGAGATCGGCCCCCGGACGACGAGGGCCCACCGAAGCGAGGCCCTCGTCCCCTGCGGCGGGTGTCGGGGCGGATCAGGCGTACAGCCAGTCGGTGAAGCCGACGTTGCGACCCATCTGGGCAGCGGTCGTCGGGTGCGCGGTGTTGTAGTAGCGGTTGACCGCCCAGGCAGCCCAGCGCTGCACCGAGTAGGTGCCGTTGACCTTGTCCTCGCGGCCGAGCCAGTCGGCGACGCGGCGGATCGCCTCGTTGCTCCAGCCCCAGGGCTGGTAGCCGGCGTGGTCGAGGATGATCGCGGACAGGACGAGCGAGCCGAACGCCTCGTGCGTGTAGGAGAGGCCGGTCGAGTCGTAGAACAGGCCGCTGAGCGAGAAGGTGAGCGAGGAGCGGCTGATGTCCTCGACGATCAGGCCGTCCAGGCGGCTCCCGCCGCCGTTGTTCACGGCGGTCCAGTCGCTGCTGACGCTCATGCCGGAGGGGACGTAGGCGTAGCTGGTGTCGAAGTCGCCGGTCTTGCGGAACTGCGTCGCCTGCGAGCGGTCGCCGAGGAAGCGCCGGAAGCGTGCGACGGCGGTCGCGAGCTCGGCCGTGTCCTTCAGGTAGACGGCGATCGCGATGCGCGCGGTCGTCGCGGCGGCGCCCCAGTTGTTGGCGGCGTCGTCGCTGCAGCTTCTGATCGTCTTCCAGCGGGGGTGCGTGCCGATCGGCTTCGTGTAGAGGGACTTGAGCCAGGTGGCCCACGTGGTGTCGGTGAAGCCGGCGCGCGAGCCGGTCAGGTCGCGGTCCATGCGGATCAGGTCGGCCGCCATCACGAGCGCCGGGAGCTGGCGCACGGTG
>DATHEP010000310.1:0-3013 GCA_035318525.1 Conexibacter sp. | reverse complement strand
CTGCCTCCCTTCCATGGCGAGCGCATGCGCGCCTACGGCGAGGCGATGACCGAGATCGCCGAGCGCCACATCTCGAACTGGCCGGTCGGCGAGTCGTTCGCGGTCCATCCGACGATGCAGACGATCACGCTGGAGATCATCCTGCGCACCGTCTTCGGCGTCGAGGAGCCACAGCGCGTCGCGCAGCTCGGGGCGCCGTTGAAGGCGCTCCTGAACTCGACCGACCATCCGCTGCGGCTGATCTCGCTGCAGTTCGCAAGCTCCGAGAACAGACGCCCGCGCAGCCCGTGGGGGCGCGTGTACGCGCTGCTGCGGCCGGCCGACGAGATGGTCTACGACGAGATCCGCGCGCACCGCGAGGGCGGCGAGGACCTGGCCGAGCGCGACGACATCCTCTCGCTGCTGATGAGCGCGCGCGACGAGGACGGCAACGGCCTCACCGACAGAGAGCTGCGCGACGAGCTGATGACGCTGCTCGTCGCCGGCCACGAGACGACGGCGACCGCGCTCGCGTGGACGCTCGAGCGGCTCGTGCGCCACCCCGACGTGCTCGCGCGCCTGCACGAGGAGCAGGAGGCGGGCGGCCACGAGTATCTCGACGCCGTGATCAAGGAGACGCTGCGGCTCCGCCCAGTCGTGCCCGGCGTGGTGCGGATGCTCCAGCGGCCGATGACGATCGGCGGCATGGACCTGCCGAAGGGCGTCAACATCGCCCCCTCGATCTACCTGATCCACCGCCGCCCCGACGTCTATCCCGACCCGGAGGCGTTCAAGCCCGAGCGCTTCCTCGGCGACGACGTGCCGAGCACGTACGAGTGGCTGCCGTTCGGCGGCAGCGTGCGCCGCTGCCTCGGCGCGAGCTTCGCGCTGTACGAGATGCGGATGGTGCTCGGCGCGATCCTGCGCCAGGCGACGCTCGAGACGACCGTCGCCGCGTCGGAGAAGGTGCGGCGCCGCTTCGTCACGTTCACGCCCGAGCACGGCGGGCGCATCGGCCTGACGCAGCTCACGCCGGCCTCGCCAGAGCAGTCGCAGGCGCCTGTCGCGGCCTGAGCCGCGCCCGGGGCCTGCCGATCAGCGCCGCGCGAGCCGTCTGCGCGCGCGCAGCACTGCCAGCAGCGGGCGCAGGTCGGTGTCGATCCCCTCGCGCACGCGGCGCGCAGCAGGCGCCGTCTCGGGCAGTGCCGCGTGCGGCGAGGCGAGGTAGAAGCTCGTCATCGCCGCGAGGATCACGGCGTGGCGGCGCCCCTGCGGCAGCTCCGCGACCGCGGCGCTGGCGCGCGCGGCGAGCACGCCCAGCCGTGCGGCGGCCAGCGCCGGGTCGCGATAGAGCGGGATGTAGCTGTGCGTCCCCTCGGCCGCGTCCTCCGCGCCGTCGATCAGGTCGTCGAGCAGCGCGTTGAGGCCGGTGATCCACGGCCAGTAGGCCGCCGCGACGCGCGCCGCCGCGACGGCGCTGAGGCGCGGGTCGGCAGCGCTCGCGAGCAGCGCGTGGATCACGAGCGAGGACTCGGTCGCGGCCGCGACCTCCCACCACTCCAGGCCGTGCGCGACGTGCGCCTCCCCCTCCGCCCAGCGGATCAGCGGCTGCGGGGACGCGCCGAGCGCCGCGTGGCTGCGGCTCTGCCCCTCGGCCGAGCGGCGCGCCGCGCGGATCGCCTGCGGGCCGGCCTGCGGCGCGCCGGGCAGCGTCAGGAACAGGACGCGGCAGCCGGCGACGAGCTCGGCGAGGTAGCCGCCGTCGTCGCCGGCGGGATGCCCGGCGTAGTAGCCCTCGGAGGGCACGGGACCGCCGAGCGCCGCGACCAGCGCGCGGTGCAGCCGCCGGCTGACGGCGAGCGGGTCGGGCGTCGGCTGCTCGGTGAGCGCGTCGAGGTAGTCGTACATCACCTGGTAGCGCACCAGCAGGCGCGCCGTGGCGGCCCGCCGCGCGCGCGGCGCGAGCAGCGCGAACAGCGCGGCGCCCTCCGCGTTGAGGCCCTCGTCCGCGAGCGTCCCGCAGGCGATGCCACGCAGCGCCGGACACGGGATCGCGCGCGCCCGCGCGCGCCAGCGGGCCAGCTCGTCGCGCGCCACAGGGAAGATCGTCAGCCAGTAGCGAACGAGCGCGGCGAACAGGGCCGCGGCCGTCCTAGTGCCGTGTCCGGTGACGTTTGCCCCGGTCCGGCGCCGTCATCGTCGTGACTGGCAAGGACGCAGACCCGAAGGAAGACCGGAGGTCTTTCGAGTGGTCGAGGACGCCGCCAGACACGACGAGGACAAGCCGGACGGGGCAAACGTCACCGGACACGGCACTAGCTCAAGCCGGGATTGCCCGGCAGCACCCGCACAGCACGGTAGCTCGGCAGCGCGATCGCGGCCAGCGCCGCGGCGACCACGACGACGAGCGTCACAAGCGCGGCCACGAGCGACGGCTCGAACGGCGCCGGGAAGCCGGTCGTCATCCGCAGCCACCGCCCGAGCAGCAGGTGGCCGTAGAGCCCGGCGGCGGCGCCCGCCGCGCAGCCGGTGACGAGCACGAGGCCGCTCTCCAGCAGCAGCGCGCTCCACAGCTGGCGCGGCAGGTAGCCCTGCAGCCGGTAGTCGAGGAACGCGTCGCGTCGCTGCCAGATCGCCGCCCCGGTCGCGGCGGCGAGTGCGACGGCCGCCGCCACGAGCAGCAGCACCGAGATCTGCGTGAGCCGGTGCAGGCCCTTGCCGGCGAGCGCGTCGTACTGCGCGACGCGCTCCATCGCCGTCTGCGCATGCAGTGCGACGCCCGGCGCGATGGCCGCCTGCACGGCGCGTCTGCCAGCGGCCGCCGGGACGTCAGGGCGGAGGTCGATTTGGAGCGCTGTCGGGTCCTCGACGCGCCAGTCGCGGCGGTAGTCGCGCGCGTTGAGGACCAGCGCCCCCGGCCCCCAACCGAGGTTGCTGAGCGTCGCGACGACGCGGTAGCGGCGGTCGCCGGCCGGCGTCGGCAGCGCGATCACCTCGCCGACGCGCACGCCCTCGGCGCTCGCGAGCTGCGCCG
>DATHEP010000309.1:0-5953 GCA_035318525.1 Conexibacter sp. | reverse complement strand
CTTTGGGCGGTTGGTGCTGCGCGCTTGGGCTCGGGCGCTGCGCGCTTGGGCTCGGGCGCTGCTGCCGGCGGGTCCTGTCGCGGCGTGAGGCGATTCCGCGAGCGGAGTCGCGGAATCGTCCTCACCCGCGCCACCCGCCGGATCGACCGGGGTGGCGGACGGCTGCGCGGGCGCGGACGGTGCGGGTGCGATGTCGGCGGGGGGTGGTGGGGGCGGCGGCGTGGTCGCCGGGGGCGGCTCGGTTGTCGCGAGCGGTGGCCCCGGCTCGGTCGCGGGTGGCGACGCTGGGCCGGTCGTTGGCGGCGGGACCGGCGCGGTCGCCGTGGCGGACGGCGCGGGGGCGCCGCCGCCGTCCTCGGCGGCGAGCGCCTGGGCGCCGCCGGCGCCGAGCGCGAGGGCGAGCAGGGCGGCAGCAGCCGCCCGCCGCCGATGAGTCCCATTCGTTGCTCGTCGGTCCCGCACGCCCCAGAGGATGCCGGCCGGCGCCTTAACTTCCCATTACGGAGTGAGGGCGACCGGACTATCAGTTCTGGGTCGCGTTCGCGATCGCCGTGGGGCTCGCGTCGTTCCTCGTCGGCGCCGGCTTCCTCGGCTCGGAGTCCGGCTGCTGTCGCGGGAGCTCTGAGGCACGCGGCCACCTGCAGCGGACGCAGGGTTGCTGTTACCCCGCCGGCCACGGGTCGCCGGCCGCGAGCTCCAGCAGCACGCGCGCGACGAGCCCCTCCAAGTCATCCCATGCCGCGAGTCCGGCCGACGCCCCCACCGGAATCCCGGAATAGGCGAGGTCCGCCTGCACCGCGTCGAGCAGATCGCGGGTGCGGCTGGCCAGGCGATACGTCGAGAGTCCGTCGAGATCGGGCTGGTGGAGCCAGCGCCGCACCGCCCGCACTCCGGCGAGCAGTTGCGGCCAGGCCCTCTCCTGCGGCAGGTCGTGTTGCTCGATATCGAGCAGCGTCGCCCAGACGGCACGGTCGATGTCGTACCGCTGCTCGTTGCCGCTCGCCCACTGCGACACGACCCCGGCAGCGTGCAGCGAGCTGAGCGCCTCGTGGACATTGCGCTTGGCGAAGCCCGCCGCGCGTGCCACCGCCTGGACATTGACCGGGCGGGCGGCGACGGTGAGCAGGAAGCGGATCACCTCAGCCCGTGCGCCCACGCCGAGCAGGCTCCGCAAACGGAAGGCGAGGTTGACCGGAAGGCGCATGTCGGGGCTCGCGGCACCACCGCCGGGCTCCGTCGTCGGACGCAGCAGACCCGCGGCTGCGAATGAGGGATCTGGCGTCTGGATCGGCGTCGTCAGACCACGGAACAACGATTCATGAGGAAGGCGGCGATCCTCCCCGCCGGAACGCGACACGAGGCGGGCGCGCGGCCGATGTCGTCCGAGCCATGCGAGCGTGCCGTCGAGCAGCCGCTCGTCCTCCGCATCCCTGCACATCGCCCGCAGACGACGGACGCTCAGGTGCACGTCGTTCGTCAGCAGCCAGTCGAGCAGCTGGTCGAACAGCCGAGGGTCGTCACGCCCCAGGTCGAGCGTGAACACGACGAGCGCCTCGGGATCCTGAGCCCAGGGACTGCGCCGATGCGGCACCGCGAGGATGCCCATCTGCCCCCACTCATCCCAGGCGAACTCGCGCAGGCCGGCGTCGAGACGCTCACTAAGAGCCGAGGGGTGCATCGTCCACTCCGAGCTTCAAGCGTCGGCGGAAGCGGATCGACCGCTGTCAGCGCGTCATGGTGGCGGAGCGCGACGAGGTCGACGTCGCGCGTCGCCCGTGACACGAGACCAAGCGCGAGCAGCGCGGAGCCGCCGACGACGACCAGCTCGTGACGCGCATTGAGGTCTGTGAGCTGGTCCCCCAGCGCGTCGAGGAGCCGATCGGCGTCCTGAGATGACTGAATGATGTTCATCGTCTCGAATCGAGATGATGAACATCTTGACTTGCGATGTCAAACTGCGCCGGCCGGTGGGCCCGGAGTACGCTGGGCTGATGTCGGTACGCGAGCCCCTCGTCGACGGGCACGGTCGGCTGATCGGCGACGTGCGCGTGTCGGTCACCGACCGCTGCAACTTCCGTTGCCAGTACTGCATGCCGGCGGAGGGGCTGCCGTGGCTGGAGCGCTCCGAGGTGCTGACGTTCGAGGAGATCGCGCGGCTCGTCGCGCTGCTCGCCTCGATGGGCGTGCGCGACGTGCGGCTGACAGGCGGCGAGCCGCTCGTGCGGCGCGACGTGCCGCGGCTCGTCGGGATGCTCGCGGCGATCGACGGCGTCGCCGACCTGTCGCTCACCACGAACGGCTACCTGTTGGAGCGCGACGCGGCGGCGCTCGTGGCGGCGGGCGTGCAGCGCTTCAACGTCTCGATCGACTCGCTGCAGCGCGACCGCTTCTTCGAGATGACGCGCCGCGACGCACTGCCGCAGGTGCTGCGCGGGCTGAAGGCGCTTGCAGCGTTCCCTGAGGCGCACCCGATCAAGGTCAACGCGGTCGCGGTGCGCGGCTTCACCGAGCAGGAGCTGCCGGCGTTCGTGCGCTTCGCGCGCGAGCACCCGTACGAGGTCCGCTTCATCGAGTTCATGCCGCTCGACGGCGACCACGCCTGGAGACCCGGCGACGTGCTGACCGGTGAGGAGATCCGCGCCGCGATCCATGCGCTCCACCCGCTCGAGCCCGAGCCGCGCGAGCCGAGCGCCACCGCACGCGTCTTCCGCTTCGCCGACGGGCAGGGGCGGATCGGCTTCGTCAACCCGGTCAGCGAGCCGTTCTGCGGCGACTGCAACCGCATCCGGCTGACCGCCGACGGGCGCCTGCGCACATGCCTCTTCTCGCTCAACGAGACGGATCTGCGCGGGCCGCTGCGGGCGGGCGCGGGCGACGACGAGCTGGAGGCGATCGTGCGCGACGCCGTCTGGCGCAAGGAGCTGAAGCATCACGTGAACGAGCCGGGCTTCGTGCAGCCGGCGCGCACGATGTCGGCGATCGGCGGCTGACTCAGCCGATCGACAGTGCCGGCGCGGCCTCGCGCGCGCCTGAGACGAGCGCGTGCACGAGCGCCGGCTCGGGATCGCGGTCGAGCCACACGAGGCCGACCGAGTGGCGCGCGGTCGGCTCGGTCAGCGGGATCGCACGCATCCCTGCCGGGACGTCGAAGCCGTGCAGCCACGTGTCGGCGATCACCGCGCAGAGCTTCGCGTCGCGCACGTGTGCGTGCAGCGTGGAGATCGAGTTGGTCTCGATCAGCGGCTGCGGCGCGGCGCCGGCACGGGCGAACAGCCCGTCGACGATGCGACGGTTCTGCATGTCGGGCGACAGCAGGCACAGCGGCGCCTCCGCCGCGTCCCGCCAGCGCACGCTCGACTCGCTCGCCCAGCGACTGCTGCCGGGCGCGAGCAGCGCGTAGCGCTCGGCGTACAGCGGTTGCGTGCGCACTCCGTGCAGCGGCTCGTTGTCCAGGTAGGTGACGCCGGCGTCCAACTCGCCCTCGTGCAGGCCGCGCTCGATCTCGCGCGAGGAGAGCGAGCGGATCGTGACGTGCAGCGCAGGATGGCGCTCGCGCAGCGGCGCCGTCAACAGCGAGACGACGGGCAGCGAAGTGGGAATCGCGCCCAGCCGCAGGCGGCCCGCGACGCCGTCGCGCATCGCGGCGAGGTCGGACCGCATGCCGTCGCAGTCGGTGAGGATCCGGTGCGTCCACTCGAGCGCGCGCTCGCCCTCTGCCGTGAGTCCCTGGAAGCGGTGACCACGCCGCACGAGGGTGGTGCCGAGATCCGCCTCCAACCGGCGGATCGCCTCCGACAGCGTCGCCTGGGAGACGTGGCAGCTCTCCGCGGCGCGGCCGAAGTGACGCTCGCGGGCGAGCGCGGCGAGATAGGTCAGGTGCTTGATAACCAAGGAATTGATCGACTCTCGATCGGTCTAACCTATCGATTGGCGGAGGAAAGCATTTGCGCCAGCTGCCACGGGCGAGCATGCTTGGCCCACCGTGTCGAAGAACCTCGTCGAGCTGGTCAGGCGCCACCACGCGATCGACGCGCCGACGGCGCTCGACGTGCTGAAGGAGGCGGTCGAGGCGCGCGGCGAGGTGACGGACGACGACCGGCGACTGGCGGCCGAGCGCTCGGGCCTGCCGGAGGCGGCTGTCTACGGTGTCTCGACCTTCTACGACGACCTGCTGCAGCCGCGCGGTGCGCGCCACGTGCGCGTGTGCACGGGCACGGCGTGCTTCGCGGCGATGGGAGACGCGCACGTGGAGGCGCTGCGCTCGGGGTTGGGCGTGGGCCTCGGGGAGCGCGCCGGCGACGGGTCGGTGTCGCTCGCGGAGACGGTCTGCCTCGGCTTCTGCCACAGCTCGCCGGCCGTGCGTGACGGCGACGTGATCGACGCCGGGCCGGGCGTGGTCGAGCGTGTGCTGGCGGGCGTTGCGGCGCCGGCGGTGGAGCCGGCGTGGGAGTCGACGCTCACGGAGCCGGTGCTGACGCAGCCGGGCGACTGGTCGAGTCTGCGACACGTGCTCGCCGAGGGCGTCGCTCCGGAGGCGCTGCTGGAGCAGGTCAAGGCGGCGGAGGTCCGCGGGCGCGGCGGGGCCGGCTTCCCGGCGGGAGCGAAGTGGGCGTTCGCGCGAGCGGCCGGCGCGGAGCGCGACGTCGAGCCGTTCATCGTGGCCAACGGCGACGAGGGCGACCCCGGCTCCTACATCGACAAGTACCTGATGGAGCGCAGCCCAGCACTGCTGTTGGAGGGAATGGCGCTCGCGGGCTACGCCGTCGGCGCCGCGCACGGCTTCGTGCTCGTGCGCTCCGAGTACCCGCTGTCGAAGCCGGCGCTGGAGGCGGCGGCGGAGCAGGCGCGGGCCGATGGGTGGCTCGGCGATGGGATCCGCGGGAGCGGGTTCTCGTTCGACGTGACGGTGGTCGAGGGCGCCGGCTCGTACGTCGTCGGCGAGGAGACGGCGCTGCTCGCTTGCCTGCAGGGCTTGCGCGGGACGGTCTCGGCGCGACCGCCGTTCCCGGCGCAGTCGGGACTGCACGGGATGCCGACGGTCGTCAACAACGTCGAGACGCTCTGCAACGTGCCGTTCGTGGCGGCGCGCGGCGCCGAGGCCTACCAGGCGCTCTCACCGGACGGCGCGACGGCCGGCTCGAAGCTCGTCTGCTTCAACGAGCGCTTCGCGCGGCCGGGCGTGTATGAGGTGCCGTTCGGCGTGACGATGCGCTGGCTGTGCGAGGAGCTGGCCGGCGGCCTGCGCGACGGACGCGCGATCAAGGCGCTGCAGGTCGGCGGGCCGCTCGGCGGAATCCTGCCGGCGGCGCGACTCGACACCGCGTTCGACTTCGACGCGCTCGCGGCCGAGGGGTGCATGCTCGGCCACGGGGGAATCCTCGCCTTCGACGACGAGACGAGCATGCGCGACGTCGCCCGCCACCTGCTGCGCTTCGGCGCCCACGAGAGCTGCGGGAAGTGCTTCCCGTGCCGCATCGGACTGCAGCGCGCGCATGCGATGTTCGTGGACGAGGCGCCTGTGGAGCGAGAGCGGCTCGAGGCGCTGCTCGAGACGCTGGAGCTGGGCTCGCTGTGCGCGCACGGCGGCGGCATGCCGGCACCGATCCGCTCGCTGCTGCGCTGGTTCCCGGACGAGCTGGGGCTGGCGGCGTGAGCGGCTCGCTCGGCGTGACGGTGGACGGTGTGGCGATCTCGGTGCCGGAGGGCGCGACCGTGCTGGATGCGGCGCGCGCCGCCGGGCGATGGGTGCCGACGCTGTGCTTCGACGAGCGGCAGGAGCCGTTCGGCGCGTGCCGGGTGTGCCTGGTGGGCGTCGAGGGATCCGCCGCACCCCTGCCCGCCTGCACGACGCCGTGCCGCGCCGGGATGGCGGTGGAGACCGAGGACCCGATCGCGCGGCGCGTCGCGGGCGCGGTGGTGGAGTTGGTGCTGTCGGAGCTGCCGGAGCCGCCCG
>DATHEP010000308.1:0-4203 GCA_035318525.1 Conexibacter sp. | reverse complement strand
TAGGAGACGGTGCCGGAGCCGGGCGGCGTGACCGCCGTCTGGCGCTCGTGGACAAGCAGAAGCGCGAGCACGAGCGTGACCGTCACGAACGGGCCGGTCACCCAGCTCGCCTTCACGACGCAGCCGAGCAACAGCACGGGCGGCGTCGCCTTCCCGACGCAGCCGGTCGTCACCGCGCGCGACGCGAACGGCAACACGGTCACCGACTACAGCGGGACCGTCACGCTCACGCCCAGAGGCGGCAGCGCATCCGGCGTCCTCAGCGGCTGCACCGCCACGCTGACGAACGGCGTCACCAGCTTCAGCGGGTGCAAGATCGACAGATTCAGCGGCACCAGCTACTTCCTGCGCGCGACCGACGGCACGCGCACGGTCGACTCCAGCACGTTCAGAGTCAACACCGGCCCGCTCGCGCAGTTCCTCTTCACGACGCAGCCCGGCAACGGCACCGGCGGCAACCAGCTCTCGACGCAGCCGGTCCTGACCGCGACCGACGCAGGCGGCAACACGGTCACGACCTACTCCGGCACGCCGACCTTGTCGATCGTCCCCGGCACCGGCACGGCCGGCGCGGTGCTGAGCGAGTGCGACATCGACGACAACGACAACGGCGTGATCGTCTTCGACAACTGCGAGATCGACAGAGCCGGCACCGGCTACAGACTGCGCGCGAGAGACGGGACGGCGACCGGCGACTCGAGCGCCTTCAACGTCACGGTCGGCTCGGTCGACGACATCGTCTTCACGACGGAGCCGGGCGGCGGCGCCACCGGCGGCCTCGCGTTCCCGACGCAGCCGGTCGTGACCGCGGTCGACGACGGCGGCAACACCGTCACGACGTACAGCAGCACCGTCGGCCTCGCGATCGCGAGCGGCCCGAGCGGCGCCACCCTCAGAGACTGCGTCGGCACGCGCGTCAACGGCGTCACCACCTTCAGCGGCTGCAGCCTCGACAGAGCCGGCACCTACGTGCTGAGAGCCGACGACGGCCCGCGCGACGACCAGAGCGCCTCGTTCACCGTCGCCGTCGGCCCGCTCGCGAAGCTCGCCTTCACCGCGCAGCCGTCGACCGCGACGGCCGGCGTCGCCCTGTCCACCTCGCCGAGAGTCACGGGCGCGGACGCGGGCGGCAACCTGGTCGCCGGCTACAGCGGCACGATCGCGCTGTCGGTCGAGAGAGACCCGACTGCGCTCAGCGGTTGCACCCCCAGCGTCTCCAGCGGCGTGACGACCTTCAGCGGCTGCAGACTCACGAGAGCAGGCAGCGGCTGGGTGCTGCACGCCAGCGACGGCACGGTCGAAGGCGACAGCTCCTCAATCACCGTCAGCGCCGGCTCCGCGACGCAGCTCGCGTTCACGACGCAGCCCGCGGGCGCGACCGCCGCCGCGGCGTTCACGACGCAGCCGGTCGTGACCGCGCAGGACGCGTTCGGCAACACCGCCACGAGCTACGGCGGGACGGTCACGCTCGCGATCAAGAGCGGCACCGGCACGGCGGGCGCCGCGCTCAGCAGCTGCAGCGGCAGCCGCGTGAACGGCGTGACGACCTTCAGCAACTGCAGAATCGACAGAGTCGGCACGGGCTACCAGCTCAGAGCGACCGGCACGAGCGGCGTCGGCTCGGTCGACAGCGCCGCCTTCGCGGTGACCGTCGGCCCGGCGGCGAGACTCGCGCTCAGCGCGACGACGAGACCGACCGCGGGCGTCGCGACCGACCTCACGATCACCGCGCTCGACGCGGGCGGCAACGTCGCCACGAGCTACGCGGGCGCGAGAAGCCTCGTCTTCAGCGGCGCCGACAGATCGCCGAGCGACAGCTCGCCGACGGTCGCGAACAGCTCCGCTACCGCGATCGCGTTCGGCAGCGCGACGGCGCTCACGTTCACGGACGGCGTCGCGAGAACGACGATGGTCCTGCGCGACGCCGAGGCGGACTCGATCAGAGTCGACGACGGCCCGCTCGACAACAGCGCCGACCTGCTGGACGTCGTCGTCCAGCCCGACGCCGCGAGAAACCTCGCCTGGACGAGCTCGTCCACGAGCAGAGGCACGCTCAGCTCGATCTGCCTCTTCACCTGCACGGTCACGAACTCGGCCAGCAACGCCACCTTCACCGGCCGCGTGAGCGTCACCGACGTCGACGGCAATGTCGTCTCGGACCTCGGCTCGAACCTGACGGTGACGCTGGCGACGCCCACGAGCGGCACCGGCAGCGGCGGGTCGTTCACCTCGCCAAGCTCGGGCAGATCGATCACGATCACGATCGCGAGAAGCGGCACCGCGACCTCCGGCACGTTCACGTTCCAGAACACGTCGAGCGGGAGCTGGACGACGCACACGTTCAGCGCCACCGGCGGGTCGTTCACGGCCGCGAGCGCGACCGTCAACAACTGATCGCATCTCGCGCGCGACCGCGGGTACGCTCGCGGGCATGAGCTACACGATCAAGAACCTCGCCGACGTCGAGGACATGGCGGTGAAGCACGGTTTCTCCGAGTTGGGCGAGGCGCACTTCGCGCGCGGCGCGCTGGACGCCGAGCGGACGGGCGTCGCGTACCACGTGCTGCGCCCCAACAGACGGCAGGCGTTCGGGCACCGGCACGACGACGCCGAGGAGGTCAACGTCGTGATCTCCGGCGGCGGGCGCGTGAAGCTGGACGACGAGATCTGCGAGATCCGCGCGCTCGACGCGATCCGCATCGCCCCGCACGTGACGCGCCAGTTCGAGGCCGGCCCGGAGGGACTGTCGTACGTCGTGATCGGCCCGCATCACGAGAGAGACGGCGAGATCCTGCCTGGCTGGTGGCAGGACTGACGCGACTCACGGGGGCGGCGACGGCACCTCGGGCGATTGAAGATGCATGAGCCAATGCCAAGTCGTCGCGCAATCGCCCGGCGCACCCACAAGCCGTCCCACGCGTCAGCTCGACCTGATCGAGGGCACGCGCCGCACACCAGAGCAATACGTCCGCGAGGCGATCGACTGCGCCGGATGCCCGATCAAGACGGTCTGCCTGCTCAGCGGGGGCGGTGACTCGACCGTCACCGCCCACCGCTGTCGCGATTTCTACGACGAGCTGGCATTCATCGACACGGGCACCGCCCTTCCCGGGGTGCGCGACTTCGTGATCGCGTTCGCGGCGTGGCTCGGCAAGCCGCTGCGGATCTTCGACAGCGGCGACGCGTACCGCAACCTCGTCCTCGGCGACGACCGCTGGTGGTCCTTCTACACGCGCGAGCGCCGCCGCAGCGAGAGCGTGTCGGACTTCGTCGTGCGGACCACGCCGAGTCGTCGTCGGGGCGACGGCCTCGGCAACGCCCCGCAGGGCTTCCCGGGTCCCGGCGGCGGTCATCGTGCCGCCTACGCGCGCCTGAAGGAACGCCAGGTCGAGGCGCTCCTGCGCGAGGCGAAGCGCGGCCGCGGACGCCGCGAGCGGGTAGCGCTCCTGTCCGGGGCGCGCCGGTACGAGTCGCGCCGCCGCTCGATGACGCAGGGCGTCGAGGGCTGGCGCCTGCGCAAGTCGCAACTGTGGATCAACCCGCTCAACGACTGGCGCAACGAGGAGATGGTCGCCTACCGGCAGGAGCACGGCATCCCGCAGAGCGACGTCGCGGCGCTCCTCCATCGCTCGGGCGAGTGCAACTGCGGCGCCTACATGTCCGTCGGCGAGATCCAGGACGTGCGCGCGCTCTTTCCCGACTGGCACCGCGACACGATCCTGCCGCTGGAAGCGGAGGCGCGAGCGGCGGGGCTCCCACGGCAGGTCTGGGGTGAGCGCGTGGACACCGGCCGGGCCGGAGCGCGCGGCTTCCCGTTCGGTGCCGTCGACGCCGAGCAGCTTGCGCTCAGCTTCGACCAAGGCGTCCCCGAGGTCAAGGAGGGCGGGTCGCTCTGCTCCTCGTGCGCGGCGAGAACGAGCGACGACGCGTCAGCGTCCGAGGAGGGCGTGGTAGAGCGCGAGGTGGCGCTCGGCGACCGCGTCCCATGAGTAGGGACCGGCGGCCGCGGCGCGGGCGGCGACGGAGAGCCGCTCGCGCGCAGCGGGGTCGTCCAGGAGACGAGCGAGCGCCTCGTGCAGCGCGGCCGCGTCGCCGGGCTCGACCAGCTCGGCGGCGCCGGTCGCGGCCACCTCTGGGAAGCCGCCGACGCTCGTCAGCAGCAGCGGCGATCCGAAGGCGAGCGCGGTGAAGAGGACGCCCGAC
>DATHEP010000307.1:0-7670 GCA_035318525.1 Conexibacter sp. | reverse complement strand
TCCTCGGGCCGACGCAGGACCGCTACGCGCCGTCGAACTTGTTCACGATCTTCCCGATGCGCTACGGCGGGCCCTACCTGCTCGCGTGGCTCACCGCTCGCCACGTCGACGGTGCGCGCCCGCACGCGGTTCCGCTGCTGTTCTGCGCAGCGGGGATCGTCGCGCTCAACAACCCCGAGTTCGGCATCGCGGCCGTCGGCGCGACGCTCGCGGCGCTGCTGTGGACACAGGCGCCGCCCACGCGTCGCTCGATCGGCCGCCTCGCCGGCGGCGCCGCCGTCGGCCTGCTCGGCGCGCTCGCGCTGCTGTCCGCCCTGACGCTCGTGCGCGCCGGATCGCTGCCCCACCTCGGGCTGCTGCTGGAGTTCGCTCGCATAGACGGCACCGAGGGTTGGACGCTGCTGCCGCTGCCAACGGTCGGCTTCCATCTCGTCGTCTTCGCGACCTTCGTCGCCGCGCTCGTCGTGGCGACGGTGCGCGCCGTGACGCGCGCGCAGGACGTCCTGCTGACCGCGATGCTCGCCTGGTCAGGCGTCTTCGGCCTCGGCGCCGGCAGCTACTTCGTCGGGCGCTCGCACCCGGAGGTGCTGATCGACCTCTTCTCGAGCTGGGCGCTCGCGCTTGTCCTGCTGCTGGTGGTGGTCGTGCGCGCCGTCCTCGCGCGGCCCTCGCGCCGCCCGACGATCGCGGAGGTCGCCGTCCTCTTCGGCTTCGGACTCCTGGTCTGCTCGATCGCGCAGTTCCCGACCCCGTGGTCGCAGGTCGAGCGCCTGCAGGACCGCGGCACCGAACGAGCCTCGATCTATCTCCGCTTCCCGGAGGCCGACCGCTTCGTCGACGAGGGGACGACGCCCGGCGAACACGTCCTGATCCTCCTGCCGATCAGCCATCGCGTTGCGCACGAGGCCGGGGTGACGAACGTCCTGCCGTGGGTCAGCATCGAGTCGATGCCGCTCGTGAGCCAGTTCGACGACGCGCTCTCAGCGCTCAGCGAGGCGGGCGGGCACAAGGTCTTCATGTGGACCGGCAACACCTGGCCCGAGGTGACCGAGGCGCTCAGAGTGCGCGGCTTCCGGCTGCGACGCAGCGCCGACGACCTCGGCCTCACGGAGTGGTCGAACGAAGAGCCGAGCGCCCGCGCGGGGCGCTCGGCTCCGCGAGCTCAGAGGTTGGGAGCGGGCGGCGCCTGACTGGGCGGCGGCTCAGTCGGTGGAGGCGGAGGCGGAGGCGGAGGCGGCGCCGACGCGGGCTCGTCCGCCGGCGGCGCCGCGTTGTCGAATGCGGCGCGCGCCTGCTGGCCGGCGGCACTCGCCTGCGTGCGCACGTCTTCGAGTGACGTTCCCTCGTCGCGCATCGACAGATAGCCGCCGTAGGCGATCGTCGCTGAGGACAGCAAGCCGAGCCAGGCGCCGATCTTGACGTCGATCAGCTCGTTCGGACCGGGCTCGTTGAGGACGACGCGATACGCGAGCAGCACCGTCAGCAGCGCGGCGAGCGCCGTCACGATGACCGCCATCGTCACCGGCAGCGCGACCGAGCGCTGCGTCGCGGTGAGGAAGGCGAGCGTGAGCGCCGCGACGATCGTCAGCAGCATGAGCCAACGCAAGACGGTGTGCGCCTGCCAGCCGCTCGCCGATGCGTCGAACCCCGCCGACTCGGCGAACGTGCCGAAGTCACCCCCCACCCCGTACCAACTGAAGAAGAACATGAAGATGAACAGCAGGATCGCTCCCGCCGCTGCGACGATCTCCCCCGTGCGAAGCCGTGAGGCGTCGAAGGACACTCCTACCTCCTAAAGAGCCGTTGTGCCGCGCACGCTAACGCGCGCGTCGGCCGCTACGCCCGCGCCGCGGTCAGCGTGTTGCGCAGCAGCATCGCGATCGTCATCGGGCCGACGCCGCCGGGCACCGGCGTGAGCAGGCCGGCGACGTCGCGCACGGCGTCGAAGTCGACGTCTCCGCAGAGGCCCTCGGGCAGACGGTTCATGCCGACGTCGATCACCGTCGCCCCCGGCTTGACGGCGTCGGCGCCGAGCAGGCGCGGCACTCCGACGGCCGCCACGAGCACGTCGGCGCGGGCGCACACGGCCGGCAGGTCGCGCGTGCGCGAGTGGCAGACGGTGACCGTCGCGTTGCGCTGCAGCAGCAGGTGCGCGAGCGGCTTGCCGACGAGATCCGAGCGACCCACGATCACGGCCTCGGCACCTTCGAGCACCACGCCGTGGCGGTCGAGCAGCTCGACCACGCCGAGCGGGGTGCACGGACGCAGGCCGGGCGTCCCCTGCAACAGCCGGCCGGCGCTGATCGGCGTGAGGGCGTCGACATCCTTGTCGGGGGCGATCAGCGCACTGAGCGCCGCGTCGTCGAGGCCGTCCGGCAGAGGGCGCTGCAGCAGGATGCCGCTGCAGGCGGCGTCCGCGTTGAGGTGCTGAAGCAGCGCTGCCACCTCGGCGGCGGTCGCCGTCGCGGGCAGGTGACGATGGAGGTCCGCGATCCCGACCTCGGCGCACGCTCTGCGCTTGTTCGCGACGTAGACGGCGGACGCGGGGTCCTCGCCGACGAGCACCGTGGCGAGCCCCGGCACGATCCCCGTCGCGGCCGTCAGCGCGGCGACCTCCTCGGCGACCTGCGCACGCACCTGCTGCGCGATCGCCTTCCCGTCGATGAGCGTGGCGACCATGACGGTGGCGGATGCTAACGACCGCCGTGCCGGCGGCGCCTCTCAACCCCGGAGCGGGACCCGTCGCAATGACGCACTGGAAGCCGGTAGGCTGGCCCGGCACGCAAAGGGGGAATGGGTGCAGACTCGTCACGCCAGCAAGGACAGGGCCGCTCCGGCGCGCACGGCCGCACGGCCCGTCGCGCCGGCCGACCTCGCCTGGCTCGCGGCGGTACCGCTCGCACTCGTGCTGCTGGCGGCGATCGCGTTCTTCGGCCCGCCGCTCGGGCGCCTGTTGTTCACGCCGCCCGAGGCCGGCTTCTGGCCATTCTGGGAGGCACGCCGCGGGATAGTGCCTGAGCCGTCCGAGCGAGCCGCCTACTTGTTCGCGCTGCTCGCGCCCGTCGCGCTGGCGGCCGTCGTGGCACTCGGCGCGCGGCGGCCGTGGCCGGTCGCGCCGGCGACCGTGCGAGTCGCCACGCGCGTCGCGCAGGCGCTCGTGCCGTGGGTGCTCGTGGTGGCGATCGTCGCGCAGCACCGCAAGGCGTTCGGCGCCCCCTGGTTCGAAGAACCGGTCCATCAGGTCTACTTCAAGCTGCCGACGCTCGCGGTCGCGGTGCTGCTCGCGCTCGGGCTGGCACTCGCGCTCGCCAGCGCCCGCGCCGTCGAGCGAGTGGACGCCTGGACGCGCGAGACGCGCGCCTGGCGCTGGGTCTCGCTCGGCGCGGTGGTGTTGCTGACGGCGACGTGGGTGCTGACGGCGGTCAACACCGAAGAGTCGATCGCCACCGGCCACTTCCGCATCTTCGTGAACGTCCCCTTCTGGCTCGACGAGCCGTTCGCCGTGCTCAACGGCCGCGTCCCGCTCGTCGACTTCCAGACGCAGTACGGCCACCTGCTCGCGTACGTCAGCGCCGGCGCGATGGCGCTGTTCGGCGCCTCACTCGGCGTCTACACGATCGTGATGACGATCGGCAGCGGCCTCGCGCTGCTCGCCGTCTTCGCGGTGCTGCGGCGCGTCGTGCGCCGCTCGCTGCTGGCGCTCGCGCTGTTCGTGCCGGTGATCTCGACGAGCTTCTTCACCGAGCTCGGGCCGCCCGACACGCGCCACGGTCCGCAGACGCTGTTCAGCGTCTTCCCGCTGCGCTACCTCGGCGCCTACGCCCTCGCCTGGCTGACGGTGCGCCACCTGGACGGCCTCGCCCCGCGGCGGCGGCCATTGCTGTTCGCCGCCGCCGGCCTCGTCGCGATCAACAACCTCGAGTTCGGGCTGGCGGCGTTCGGGGCGACGCTCGCCGCGCTCGCGATCGCCGAGCCGGCGCCGTCGTGGGCGCGCGCCGGGCGCCTGCTGCGCGACGCCGCGCTCGGCGCGCTCGCGGCCGTCGCGGCGGTCTCGCTGCTGACGCTGATCCTCTCCGGCTCGCTGCCGGACCTCGGCATGCTGCTGACGTTCCCGCGCATCTACGGCGTCGACGCGTTCGGGATGATGCCGATGCCGCACCTCGGCTTCCACGTCGCGATCTACGTCACGTTCGCCGCCGCGATCGTTCTCGCCGTCGTGCGCGCGAGCGCGCGCGCCTCCGAGCCGCTGCTGACCGCGATGCTCGCCTGGTCCGGCGTCTTCGGGCTCGGGGCTGCGAGCTACTACGTCGGCCGCTCGCTGCCGGAAGTGCTGATCAGCATCTTCTCCGCCTGGAGCCTCGCGCTCGCGCTGTTGCTCGTCGCGACCGTCAGAGCGATCCTCGCGCGGCCGGTGCGCCGGCCCACGCTCGCCGAGGCGGCCGTGCTGCTCGCGTTCGGCATCGCCGTCTGCTCGATCGCGCAGACGCCGACGCCGTGGTCGCAGGTCGAGCGCATCGGACGCGCGTCGGCAGACCGGCCGTTCGAGCAGCGCGAGACGACGCGCGCGATTGGCGAGGACACGCGCCCCGGGGAGTCGGTCGCGATCCTCGGCCCGCTCGGCCACCGCATCGCCTACGACCTCGGCGTCGACAACGTCTCGCCCTACGTCAGCATCGAGTCGATGCCGCTCAGAAGCCAGATGGACGAGGTGATCGTCGCCCTGCGCGAGGCCGGCGGGCGCAAGCTCTTCCTGTCGGTCGCGCAGACCGACCCGGAACAGATAGCCGCCCTGCGGCAGGCCGGCTTCACGCTCGAGCGGACCGACGAGAGACGGAACGTCGTCGCACTCGTCGACGGCGCCGGCGCGACGCCGTGAGGGCGACTCGGCCGCGTCTCAACGACGCGTGAGCGGTGCGAGGTCGGCGACGAGCTTGCGCTCCGCGCCGTCGCGGCTGAAGCGCACGACGACGATGCCGCCCGCCTCCAGCGCCGTCACGACGCCCGCGCCGAAGGCCGGATGGCTGACGTCCTCGCCGAGGCGGAACGTCTGCGCCTCCCCTCCGCCGGGATCGCTCCAGGCGCTTGCGCCGCCCGCCCCGCCGCGGGGCTCCGCCAGCGACCCCGAGCCCCAGGCCAGCGCTCGCTCGCGCACGCCGCCGACCCCGAGGGCCGGCCCGGACGGACGGTCCGTCAGCGCAACCGGCAGCTCGTCGACGAAGCGGCTGCGAGCGCCGAAGTGGCGCGCGCCGAAGACCGCGCGCGTGCGCGCGTAGGTGACGTAGAGGTCGCGCTGCGCGCGCGTGACGCCGACGTAGGCGAGGCGCCGCTCCTCCTCCAGCCCGCCCTCCTCGATCGCGCGCGCGTGCGGGAAGACGCCCTCCTCGCAGCCGATCATGAAGACGATCGGATACTCGAGGCCCTTCGCGTTGTGAAGCGTCATCAGCGTCACGAGGCCCTCGTCGTCTCTGCGCGCGTCGCCGTCGGCGACGAGCGCGATCTGCTGCAGGAAGCCGGCGAGCGAGGGCGGCTCGCCCTCCGCGTCGACGCCCGCCTGCTCGGTCGAGACGTCGTACTCGGCGGCGACGTTGACGAGCTCCTCGAGGTTCTCGATCCGTCCCTGCGCCTCGATCGTGCGCTCCGCCTCGAGCGCGTCGAGGTAGCCGGTCTCGCGCAGCAGCTCGTTCAGCAGCGCGGCGATCGGCGCGCCGCCCGCAGCGCGCTCTCGCAGCACTCTCATCGTGCCCATGAAGCGGTGGAAGGCCTTCACGGCGGCGGTGCCGAGACCCGGCACCGCCGCGGGGTCGGCGGCGGCCTCCCACACCGTGATGCCGGCGGTGTTCGCCCAGCCGATCACGCGCGACATCGAGGTCGCGCCGATCCCGCGTCGCGGCGAGTTGACGATCCGCCCGAACGAGACGACGTCCTGCTGGTTGACGAGCACCGTCAGGTAGGCGATCGCGTCCTTGATCTCGGCGCGCTCGTAGAACTTCGTCCCGCCGATCACCTGGTAGCCGATCTGCGCGCGCACGAGCGTGTCCTCCAACACCCGCGACTGCGCGTTCGTGCGGTAGAAGACGGCGACCTCGTTGCGCGACGTGCCCTCGTCGACGAGCCGCTCGATCTCGCCGGCGACGAAGCGCGCCTCGGCGTGCTCGTCCTCCAGCTCCCGCACCTTGATCGGGTCACCCGCGCCGAGGTCGGTCCACAGCGCCTTGCCCATCCGCCCGCGGTTGTTCGCGATCACGGCGTTCGCCGCGTCGAGGATCGTCTGCGTCGAGCGGTAGTTCTGCTCCAGCTTGACGACCTTCGCCTCTGGGAAGTGGTCCTGGAAGTCAAGGATGTTGCGCACGTCGGCGCCTCGGAAGCCGTACACGCTCTGATCATCGTCGCCGACCACGGCGAGGTTTCTGTGCTCGCCCGCGATGAGCTGCAGCCAGCGGTACTGGGCGTGGTTCGTGTCCTGGTACTCGTCGACGAGCACGTGGCGGAATGCCGTCGAGTAGCGCTCGCGGACCTCGGGGAACAGCTCCATCACGTTGACCGCGCGCACGAGCAGGTCGTCGAAGTCCATCGCGTTCATGCGGTGCAGCTCGGACTCGTACAGGCGGTAGACGTCGGCGACCGTCTGCTCGAAGTACGAGCCGACGATCTGCCCGTAGGAATCGGCGTCGCGCAGCTTGTTCTTCGCGTCGGAGACCTCGTGGTGGATCGCGCCCGGCGTGAAGCGCTTCGGATCGACGTCGAGCTGCTCGATGCAGCGCTTCACGAGCCGGCGCGCGTCCGCCTGGTCGTAGATCGTGAACTGGCGCGTGTAGCCGAGCCGGTGCGCGTCGGCGCGCAGCATGCGCGCGCAGGCGGCATGGAACGTCATCAGCCACATCGCGCGCGTGCGCGACCCGACGAGCAGCTCGACGCGCTCGCGCATCTCCTGCGCGGCCTTGTTCGTGAACGTGATCGAGAGGATCTCGCTCGGGCGCGCCTGGCCCGTCGCGAGCAGGTAGGCGATGCGGTGCGTCAGCACGCGCGTCTTGCCGGAGCCGGCGCCAGCGAGGATCAGCAGCGGCCCGTCGCCGTGCAGGACCGCCTCGCGCTGCGGCGCGTTGAGGCCCGCGAGCAGCCGGTCAAGCTCGGCGTCGGTGTCGGCCGGAGGGGGATTCGCGGGCATCGTCCCGACCATAGCGAGCGACTCGGCGCGGGCGGCGCGCCGCACGGCGAGGGCACCCCGGCCCGCCAGGCGCATCCGGCTGACCAGCCTGATTCTGCTACATCGACGCACTTGCTCCAGGTAGAATGTCCGGGTGTCCAAGGGGGATCGCACGCTGGGGGTGCGTGCGACGGCACCTGCGGCGACGCTCGCCCGCACCGTCTGCGCACCCACCGACCTCGCATGGCTGCTCGCCGTGCCGTGCGCGCTCGTCGTGCTCGCCGCGATGCTCGTGCTCGGGCCACCGCTCGGGCGGCTGCTGTTCCCGCCCCAGTCCATAGAGTTCTGGGACACCGGCCTCGGAACGCTCGCCGTCCGACCGGAGCCGACCGAGCAGGCGCTCGATCCGGTCGGCTGAGCCCGGCACTGACATCACCGTCGAGGATAGGGAGGCGTCCGGCTGGCACTCTTCCGGCGATGCGGCTCACCGAGGAGGTCCGGCGGACGGCGAAGGAGATCGCGGCAG
>DATHEP010000306.1:0-5756 GCA_035318525.1 Conexibacter sp. | reverse complement strand
AGCGTCACGTCGATTGCGCCTTGGCGGTCCAGCAGCCACCGCGCAGTGAGGATCGAGAGGCTCAGGAGCTTCCCGTCTGCACCGAACCGCAGATGATGGTCTTCGGCGGTCTCGTCGAAGTCGACAGCCCACTCGGCACGGCCGGTGTGAAGGCAGAGCGTGTCGGCGACCTCGTCGTAGTGGTAGCGGTCGAACGCGACGCCGTCGATGGTCAATGCGACGGGCGGCAGCTTGCGATCGCGGGTGGTGCTCACGGTGGATCCTTTCGCTTGCCGTAGACGGTCACGACGTGAGGCTCGGCCGCGTGCCACTCGACCACGACGTACAGCCAGCGGCTCGGTCCGGTGCCCGCCTGCCAGTACCGCCAACGTCCGCGGCGGCGATCTGGCGTGATGACGTCCGGCTCACGCACCGTCACGAGCACCTCCTCCATGAACGGCAAGATCTCCGGGTGTTCGTCGATGACGTGCACCCATCGTGACGACGTCAGGACGACCCGTCCACCCCAAGGATCTGTGGTCTCGCGCGGCAGCACCGCGGGCGACCGTAAGGTCGCCTTCCGGGCGTGGGAAGGCGTCGCGCGGCGATCGTTGCGAAGCCGTCGCGGCGGTGACGCGAAGGCGTGATGAAACGTGGGAGCGCTGCGACAGGGCCCGCGTCAGACGGACCCGCCGGCGGCGGTGGGGGCGGTCGGGTCGGTGTCGCCGCTGCCGGGGTGCTCGCGGACGAGGTAGTCCTCGATCCTCATCGGGTCGTCCGCCGAGCGCTCGACGACCTTCAGCAGCGCCGACATCGAGGCGACCTCCTCGACCTGCTCCTTCAGGAACCACTGCATGAACTGCTCGCTCTGGAAGTCGCCCTCCTCGCGCGCGACGCCGACCAGCGCCGCGATCTGGTCGCTGACGCGGCGCTCCTGGTCGAGCGCGAGCGAGACCGGTGCGACGACGTCCGCGAAGCTCGTCTCCGGCGCCGCAACGCCGGGGATCGCGACGTCGGCATCCGCGTCGAGCAGGTACTGGACCATCATCATCGCGTGGTTGCGCTCCTCGAGCGCCTGCGCGTAGAAGAAGGCGGCGAGTCGGGGAAGCGTCTCCGCGTCGTAGTGGACGGCGTTCGCGATGTACTGCTGGGAGGCGGCGAACTCGTAGGCGATCTGCTCGTTCAGACGCTCGACGAAGCGGGTGGCTGCCATGAGGCTCCTCTGCGCGCGGGGACGGGTGCTGGCCGGCGATCGTAGTCGACCACGTACGCCGGTATCCTCCGGCCCATGCCCACCTGCCTCGTGACCGGAGGCGCGGGATTCCTCGGGTCGCATCTCTGCGACGAGCTGCTGCACCGCGGGCACCGCGTCATCTGCGTCGACAACTTCGAGACCGGCTCGCTCGCCAACATCGAGCACATTCGCCGGCCCGAGTTCGTTCATCTCAACGTCGACATCATCAAGCCGTACGAGGTCGACGAGCCGGTCGACCTCGTCTACCACCTCGCCTCGCCCGCCTCGCCGATCGACTACCTGCGGCTGCCGCTGCACACGCTGAAGGTCGGCTCCCATGGCACCCACCACACGCTCGGGCTGGCGAAGAAGCACCGCGCACGCTTCCTGCTGGCCTCCACGAGCGAGGTCTACGGCGACCCGCAGGTCCATCCGCAGCCGGAGTCCTACTGGGGCCACGTCAACCCGATCGGTCCGCGCGGGGTCTACGACGAGGCGAAGCGCTACGCCGAGGCGCTCACGATGGCCTACCACCGCCAGCAGGGCGTCGACACGGCGATCATCCGCATCTTCAACACGTACGGCGCGCGCATGCGCCCGCACGACGGCCGCGCGATCCCGACCTTCCTGCGCCAGGCGCTGCAGGACCGGCCGCTGACCGTCTTCGGCGACGGCTCGCAGACGCGCTCCTTCTGCTTCGTCTCCGATCTGATCCGCGGCATGATCGGGCTCGCCGAGTCCGGCTACCACCACCCGGTCAACGTCGGCAACCCGCACGAGTTCACGCTGCTCGAACTGGCGGAGACCGTCATCGAGGTCACCGGCTCGCGCTCGGAGATCGTCTACGAGGCGCTCCCGACCGACGACCCGCAGGTGCGCCAGCCCGACATCACGCTCGCGCGGGAGGTCCTGAGCTGGGCGCCGGAGGTCGACTTGCGCGCGGGCCTGCAGCGGACGATCGACGACGCCGGCGTCGAAGCGCTCGTCGGCGTCGCCAGGTAAACCACAACTCTCGCACCGCGCGCTCGTTCGAAGCGCTGGAGGCACTGAGACCGTTGGCAGACGGCGCACTCGATCTCGATCAATCCCAGACGGCCGCGCCGGCCGTCCTGCCGGAGCGCGACGTGCGCCGCAAGCGCCCGCCGGCGCTGTCGTTCCTGCTGCGTCTGGCGACGCTGCGCAAGGCGCTGCGGGTCGTCTCGCTGCTCGCGCTCGACTTCGCGGGCGTGTGGGCCGCGCTGTTCACGGCGCTGCTGCTGAAGGCGCTCGTGAAGGGCGGCTACGACCTGGGCGAAGCCGCGCGCTTCGCCGCGGGTCAGACGGAGGACTTCCTCGCCTTCGCGTACCTGCTGACGGTGCTGCTGTTCGCGCGCTCGGACCTCTACGCGGAGCGCTCGCGCCGGCCCGGGCTGACGAAGATCGTGACGGCGCTCTTCCAGGTGACGATCGTCGCGCTGGTGTTCTCGGTCGCGAGCGGCCACGACTTCTCGAGCTACTACATCTTCTGGTCGTCGCTCGCGCTGTCGATCGTCACCGTCTCGTCGCTGCGCTGGTCGCATACCCGCGTGTCGGGCTGGCTGCTGGCGCGCGCCGGGTACCGGCGGCGTGCGCTGCTCGTCGGCAGCGGCCGGCACCTCGACCAGGTCGCGCACGCGCTGGCGGACTCCCCGCGCGGCGGGATCGAGCCGGTCGGCTACATCTCGCTGACGCCGCGGCCGGACAACGGGCTGCGCTCGCTCGGCCAGCTGGCCGAGCTGTCCGACGTGCTCGGCGAGCACCGCATCCAGGAGGTGATCATCGCCGACCCCGACTTCCCGCAGGAGCAGGCGGTCGAGCTCGTCGACGTCTGCCACCAGCGGGGCGTCGAGGTGCATGTGGCGCCGTCGACGATGGAGATCCTGTTCCAACGCGCCGAATTCGTACCGGGGCAGTCGCTGCCGCTCTTCACGCTCAAGCCGCCGGTGTTCGAGGGCGTCGACTTCGCCGTCAAGCGCGTCTTCGACGCGCTCGGAGCGACGCTGCTGCTCGTGCTGATGTCGCCGCTGCTGATCGCGATCGCGCTGGCCGTGCGGCTGACGTCGCGCGGGCCGGTGCTCTACCGCTCGGCGCGGCCGGGGATGGGCGGTGCGCCGTTCGACTGCCTGAAGTTCCGCACGATGCACGACGACGCCGAGCAGGCGCAGGAGGACCTCGAGGCGCTCAACGAGATGGACGGCGCGCTCTTCAAGATCCGCGACGACCCGCGGCTGACATCGGTCGGCCGTCTCCTGCGCCGCTTCTCGCTCGACGAGCTGCCGCAGCTCGTCAACGTCGTGCGCGGACAGATGTCGCTCGTGGGGCCGCGACCGCTGCCGCTGCGCGACTTCGAGCAGCTTGAGGAGTGGCACAAGAAGCGCTATCTGGTGCTGCCGGGCATCACCGGCCTGTGGCAGGTCTCGGGCCGCGCCGACCTCGACTTCGACGACCTCGTCCGCCTCGACTTCCTCTACCTCGAGCGCTGGTCGGTCGCGCTCGACCTGGTGATCCTGCTGAAGACCGTGCCGGCGGTGCTGATGCGACGAGGGGCGTTCTAGTCCCGCCCTACGGTTGCGCCGCCGCCTGCGCCTGCGCCTGCGCGTAGGCGGCCTGCGTCAAGGGGCCGTGCGGGTCGAGGAAGACCGCGGCGTTCAGCAGCGTCAGCGCCTGTCTCACACGACCCTGGGCGAGCTCGAGACGGCCCAGGCGCAACCACGACTCGGGATTCGCCGGCTGCAGCCTCACCGCGCGCTGGAGCGTCTCGCGCGCTGCCGCCGGCTGTCTCGCGGCCGACTGGACCGCGGCGAGCGTGAGCAGCGGCTCGATCGACAGTGGGTTGATGCGAGCGGCGCGCTTGGCCTCGTCCTCCGCCACGTCCAGTCTGCCGGTGTCGAGTGCCGTCAGCGCCGCGTCGTCGGCCTCGACCGCGCGCTGCGGCTGCCACACGGTCCAGCCCGCGGCGAGCCCGGCTGCGAGCACGAGGACCGCGAGCGCGACGCGCCAGCGCGCCGCCACCCAGTCCACGCGGCTGCGCGGCAGCGGCCGGCGCGCGGCCGGCGGCTCGTCGGCCGGTCCCCGTCCCGCCACCCACGCGGCGCACAGCAGCCCTGCGACCGCCGTCCCCGGGACGAACCACGTCCAGTCGACGGCGGAGTGGACGCCGAACGCGATCGCCGTCGCGGCGAGCGTCATCAGGCCGATCCGCTCCGCCGTCACCGGCTGGCGCGGCCGCAGGGCGGGCCGGCTGCGCAGGTCGCGCATGCGGACGGCGGCGACGATCCACGCCCCCCAGCGGCGCCGCGGCCGGATGCCGGTCGCACGCGCCGCCGCGCCGAGCCAGGCGAGCAGCAGCGCGGCGCTCAGCCCCATCCCGACGAGCCCGAGGTCCGCGAGCGTCTGCGGCACGTAGCCATGGGCGTGACGCACGCGCAGGCGGTCGCGCTGGATCGGCCGTCGCGCCGTCGCGAACGCGTCGGCGCCGATCCCGATCCAGCGCGCCTTGCGCCAGATCGTGAAGCCGTCGTCCCAGTAGCGGGCGCGCACGCCGCCGACCGACGCGAAGCGGCCCGGGTCGTTCGCCGGCTGCGCGGAGTCGGGGTCGGTCAGCTGGTCCCAGCCATGGGAGATCGAGCCGGTGAGGCCTCGCTCTGACGCCGCGAGCGTGCCGATCCCGGCCAGCGGTACGAGCGCGAGCGCGATCAGGACCGCGGTGCCGATGCCGCGGCGCGCCTGCGGCGCCAGTGCCGTGCGCGACATCGCGAAGCTGAGCGCGAGCCCGGCCAGCAGCAGCACGACCAGCACCGTCAGCAGCAGCAGCCCGAGCGAGCCACCGGCGTCGGCGCGCACGTCGAGCGGCGTGCCGTCGGTCGTGAGCGCCTCGTTCGGGAACGCCCATGCGCACACGATCGCTGCGCCCGCCGCGGCCGTCAGCAGGACGGCCAGGCCGCGCAGGCGCAGCGGCACCGCAGCGAACCAGCAGGCCGTCGCGACCGCCGCCGCCAGCAGCGGCCCGCGGCCATAGGACAGCAGCAGCGCGACCAGCAGGAGGCCCAGGGCGGGCACCGCGACCGCGCTGAGTCCGCCATGGCCATCGCGCCGTGCGCCGAGCCACAGGCAGCCGGGGATCCCGAGCGCCGCCATCAGCCCGACCGCGTTCCAGTAGTCGAATGGGCTGCGCAGCCGCGCGTAGAGGTCGAGCGGGCTGATGTCGGGGAAGACCTTCGCGAGCAGCGCGTAGCCCGACGCCACGACGGACGCCAGCACCACCGCTCCGAGCACGGCGCTCCAGCGCGTCGGCGCGACGTGCACGAGCGCGACCGTCCCGGCGAAGGCGGCGAGGTACGCGAACGTCAGGTCGGCGGCCAGCCACGAGTCCGACGGCTGGATCGACCAGGCGATCGACAGCGCCGTCCAGGCAGCGAGCGCGGCGAACAGCAGCAGCGTCACGCCGCCCCACAGGCGCCGCCGCGGCGGGTCGGCGACGACGGCGAACGCGACCGTCGCGCCGCCGATCAGGGTCAGGCCGATC
>DATHEP010000305.1:0-4008 GCA_035318525.1 Conexibacter sp. | reverse complement strand
GGCCCACGCTGCCGCGCCTGCGCGAGGCGGCGCAGGGCTGCCGCGCCTGTGAGCTGTGGGCAGGCGCGACGCAGGCGGTGATCGGCGAGGGCGCCCCCAGCGCCGAGGCGATGCTCGTCGGCGAGCAGCCGGGCGACCGGGAGGACGTCGAGGGCGCGCCGTTCGTCGGGCCCGCCGGCCGCATGCTCGACAGAGCGCTCGCGGAGGCGGGGATCGACTCCGGCCGCGTGTTCGTCACGAACGTCGTGAAGCACTTCCGCTACAGAGCCCGCGGGAAGCGCCGCATCCACCAGAAGCCGGACGCGATCCACGTCGCCGCGTGCCGCCCGTGGCTCGACGCCGAGCTGGCGATCATCAGACCGCGCGTACTCGTCTGTCTCGGCGCGACCGCCGCGCAGACGCTCGTCGGCAGGCACGTGCGCGTCACGAGAGACCACGGCCGCCCGCTCGACTCGCCGCTGGCGCCGCACGTCCTCGCGACGGTCCATCCGTCCTCGCTGCTGCGGGCGCCCGACGAGGCGGCGCGGCGGGAGGCGTACGCGGGATTCATCGCGGATCTGCGTGTCGTCGGGCGGCTGCTCGATCAGGCGGCCTGACGGCCGTCCGCCCGGGACACGGCGAACACCGGCGCCGAGCAGCCTTTGACGGGATTCGTTCGCGGGTATGTCAGCGAACGACCATGCGAGCGATGTTCGTCATCTACGTCTCCGTGATCGTGATCGGCATAGTCGGCTTCTCGATCGTCGGGCTGCTCGAGCGCTGACGCGATGCGCCGCTTCGCGAAGGACAACGGGCTCTCGCTCGCGTTCGGCGTGCTGTTCGTCGTCGTCCTCGGGCTGCAGTCGATCGCCGGCTGGCACGAGCACAACGCGCAGGAGCTCGCGCACAGAGCGGACGCGATCTCCTGGCTGTCCTACGTCACCTCGTCGAGCTTCGGTGTCGAGGTGCTTGAGAACTGGCAGTCCGAGTACCTCCAGTTCACGCTCTTCATCCTCTTCACCGTCTGGCTGATCCAGCGCGGCTCGCCTGAGTCCAAGGAACCGGGCAAGGCAGGGACCGAGAGCGAGCGGGACCAGCGGATCGGCGACCACGCGAACGAGGACTCGCCGCTGTGGGCACGCGTCGGCGGGCTGCGCACGTTCGTCTTCTCGAACTCGCTGCTGCTGCTGATGACGACGCTGTGGCTCGCCTCGTGGCTCGGCCAGTCGATCACCGGCGTCGTCGTCTTCAACCAGGAGCAGGCCGAGCACGGCCAGGGCGCGATCTCGTGGGGCGAGTACCTGACGCGGTCGGACTTCTGGGAGCGCACGCTGCAGAACTGGCAGTCGGAGCTGCTCGCCGTCGGCTCGATGGCGATCTTCGCGGTGTACCTGCGCCAGCGCGGCTCGCCGGAGTCCAAGCCGGTCGGCGCATCGCATACCGCGACCGGCGTCGAGGGCTGACGAGCTCGTCGCTCATCGTGCCACCACGAGCGCTTGCGGCTCCCTCGGTGACGTTGCCGACGAGCAGATGATCCTTCTTGACGGCGATTGCATCCCACGGCTCGCCCGGTCGCTGCAGCCGCTCCGCGAGCGCCTTCAGTCGCTTGCGCGCGTTCGCCGAGGCCGGCTCCGCACATCGCCGGCCGCTCGAAGATGGGCAAGTCGGAGCTGATCGAGGCGATCCGCCGCCGCGGCTGAGCCTGCGGGCGCGCACGTCGCTCAGCGGTCGCTCGGCAGCAGCTCGGCGAGCTTCTGCCGCAGCGCGTGCCCGATCATCGCGCGTCGTCCGGAGTCCCCCTGCACGACCGAGGACGCGAACGCGTGCGCCTGGTCGAGCGTGATGTGGGGCGGGAGCGGGGGGACCTCGGGGTCGGTGACGACCTCGTAGACGACGGGCCGATCGGCGGTGAGCGCCTCGTCCCAGCCGGCGCCGACGTCGTCGGGGTCCTCGACGCGGATGCCGCGCAGGCCGATCAGCTCGGCGTGACGCGCGTACGGATGGTCGGGCAGCTCCTGGGCCGCGGTCAGCTTCGGGTCGCCCGCGAGCACGCGCTGCTCCCACGTGACCTGGTTGAGGTCGCGGTTGTTGAGCACGAGCACGACCAGCCGCGGGTCGCTCCACTCGTGCCGATACTTCGCGATCGTGATCAGCTCGGCCAAGCCGTTCATCTGCATCGCGCCGTCGCCGACGAGCGCGATCACGGGCCGGTCGGGATGGGCGAACTTCGCGCCGATCGCGTACGGAACGGCGCAGCCCATCGTCGCCAGGGTGCCAGAGAGCGAGGCCATCATGCCGTCGCGCAGACGCAGGTCGCGGGCGTACCAGTTCGTCGCCGAGCCGGAGTCCGCCGTGAGGATCGCGCGCTCGGGGAGGCGCTTCGAGAGCTCGTGAAAGACCAGCTGCGGGTTGATTGGGTCGGCCGGCTGCAGCGCGCGGCGCTCGACGACCTCCCACCACTTCGTCACGCCGCGCTCGATCCGCTCCCGCCAACCGCGATCGCGCTTGCGCTCCAGCAGCGGGATCAGCGCGCGCAGCGTGAGCGCGCTGTCGCCGGCGAGCTGGACCTCCATCGGGTAGCGGATCCCGAGCATGCGGCCGTCGATGTCGACCTGCACGCCGCGTGCCTGGCCCTCCTCGGGCAGGAACTCGGCATAGGGGAACCCGGAGCCGACCATCAGCAGCGTGTCGCAGTCCTGCATCAGCTCCCAGCTCGGCCGGGTCCCGAGCAGGCCGATCGAGCCGGTCACGAACGGCAGCTCGTCGGGCAGCGCGGCCTTGCCGAGCAGCGCCTTCGCGACGCCGGCGCCAAGCAGCTCGGCGACCTCGAGCACCTCTGCCTTGGCGTGCAGCGCGCCCGCGCCGACGAGCATCGCGACACGCTTGCCGGCGTTGAGCACGTCGGCGGCGCGGCGCAGCTCGTCCTCGGGCGGCACGACGCGCGGCGCTCGCCAGCCGGCGCTGGAATGGATCGTGCCGTGCGCGTGCGGCGGCGTCTCAACGGCCTCCTCCAGCTGCAGGTCGTTCGGAACGATGAGGCACGTGACCGTCCGCTCGGCCAGTGCGATGCGCATCGCGCGGTCGACCAGATGGCGGATCTGCGCTGGTGTCGTCGCCGTCTCGACGAACTCGTGCGCGACGTCCTTGAACAGCGTGTGCAGGTCGACCTCCTGCTGATAGCTGCCGCCCAGTGCGGCGCGCGCCTGCTGGCCGACGATCGCGACGACCGGCTGGTGGTCGAGCTTCGCGTCGTAGAGGCCGTTGAGCAGGTGGATCGCACCCGGTCCCGAGGTCGCGAGGCAGACGCCTGCCTGCCCGGTGAACTTCGCGTGCGCGCAGGCCATGAACGCCGCCATCTCCTCGTGGCGGACTTGCACGAAGCGCGGGCGGAGACCGTCATGGCCGAATGCGCCCATGATTCCGTTGATGCCGTCGCCCGGGTAGCCGTAGATGCGCTCCACGCCCCACGCGCGGGCGAGGCGCTCCAGCAACTGGTCTCCGACTGTCGGCTTCATCGCGCTAGGAAGCCGCCGCGACGGGCTGCTCGTGGCGGCCCTCGGCGAACTCCTTGACCGCCTTGGCGCAGAACGCCGGCAGGTCGTCCGGCTTGCGGCTGGAGACGAGGCCGTTGTCGACGTGGACCTCCTCGTCGACCCACGTCCCGCCCGCGTTGCGAACGTCGGTCTGCAGGCTCGGCCACGAGGTGATCGTGCGGCCCTTGAGCACGTCGGCCTCGATCAGCGTCCAGGGCGCGTGGCAGATCGCCGCCACCGGCTTGCCGGCCGTGAAGAACGCCCGCACGAAGCCGACGACGTCCTCGTTCATGCGCAGGAAGTCGGGGTTCGCGACGCCGCCGGGCTGCACGATCCCGTCGTAGTCGTCGGCGTTGGCGTCGGCCACCGCCTTGTCGGCCGTGAAGGTGTCGCCCTTGTCGAGGTGGTTGAAGCCCTGGAAGTCGCCTTCCTTCAGCGAGATCAGATCGACCTCCGCGCCCTCGTCGCGGACCGCCTTCAGCGGCTCGGTCAACTC
>DATHEP010000304.1:0-4918 GCA_035318525.1 Conexibacter sp. | reverse complement strand
GGGACCCTGCATCGACGCCGATCGCCACCTCCCCCCGCGCCCGCAGCGCGAGCGCCGCGGCGATCCCGGAGCGGGCGAGCCCGACGACGAGGTACGGACCGCCGGGAAGGGGCGGCCGCAGGCTCACCGGATGCTCTGCTGGTAGATCGTGAAGCCGACCGCGGCGCAGACGGAGGCGATGATCCAGAAGCGCAGGATGATCTTCGTCTCCGACCAGCCGCGCATCTCGAAGTGGTGGTGGATCGGCGCCATCAGGAAGACGCGTCTGCGGAACGTCTGGAAGGCGAACACCTGGATCGCGACCGACAGCGTCTCGATCACGAAGATGCCGCCGAGGATCACGAGCAGGATCTCCGTCTTCGTCATCACGGCGAGGCCGGCGATCGCGCCGCCGAGGCCGAGCGAGCCGGTGTCCCCCATGAAGATGTTCGCCGGGAACGAGTTGAACCACAGGAAGCCGACGCAGGCGCCGACGAGGCAGCCGGCGATCAGCGTCAGCTCCGTCTGGCCGGTCGTGACGTACGTGATGCCGACGTAGGCGAGCAGCACGATCGCCGCGCAGCCGGCGGCGAGCCCGTCGAGCCCATCGGTCAGGTTCACGCCCGACGTCGTGCCGGCCACGACGAGGTAGATGAAGACCGGATAGAAGAGGCCGAGGTCGACCTGCGCGTCGACGATTCGCAGGCGCAGCGTGTCCTGGAGGCCGGCGCCCTCGGTGGCAGCGAGCCACAGGCCGAGCGAGATCGCGATCGTGGCGAGCAGCTTCGTGCGCGCGCGCAGGCCGAGCGAGCGGCGGCGGATGATCTTCACGTAGTCGTCCGCGAAGCCGATCAGCGCGCATGCGCTCGCGACGCCGAAGACGCCGAGCGCCTGCCACTGGTAGTCGGCGAGGATCAGGAACGGGATCGAGACGGCGGCGAAGATGATGATGCCGCCCATCGTCGGCGTGCCGGCCTTCGTGTGGTGGCCTTCGGGCCCCTCCTCGCGGATGTGCTGCCCGAACTCGCGCTCGCGGATGAAGGCGATGAACCTCGGACTGAGGAAGATGCAGATCAGCAGCGAGGCGGTCCCCGCGATCAGCACGCGGCCCATCAGGCGGGCGCCTCGCCGGCGGCGGGTCCCCCGCCGGCGCCGCTTGCGAGCGCCTCCGTCACGACCTCCAGGCCGACGCCGCGAGACGCCTTCACGAGCACCGTGTCGCCCGCCTGCACGAGCGTCGGCACGAGCGCCGCGGCGCTCGCCGCGTCGGGGACGACGCGCGTCGCCTCGCGGCCGCCGCCGAACGCCTCCGCGGTCGCCGCGCTGCGCGGCCCGACGGCGACGAGCAGCTCGACGCCGCTCGCGCGCGCGTGCGCGGCGATCTCGGCATGGAAGCGGGCCTCATCGGGACCGAGCTCCAGCATGTCGCCGAGCACGGCCACGGACCGCCCCTCGCCGGCGGTCGCAGCGAGGTCGTCGAGGGCCGCGCGCATGGACATCGGGTTGGCGTTGTAGCAGTCGTCGATGACGGTGACTCCGTTCGCGAGCAGGTGACGCTCACCTCGGCGTCCGCTGAACGTCACTGTCACCTCACCCCCGGGCGTCACCCCGATCGCCCGCGCGGCGGCGACCGCGGCAAGCAGGTTGCCGCGCAGGTGCGCCTGCTGGAAGTCGAGCCGCAGCTCGATCCGCTCGCCGCGCGCGTCGATCGCGACGCCGCCCTCTCCGTCCTGGCCGATCAGCGTCACGTCGCCACCGGGGCCGAAGGCGACGGTCGCGATCTCGTCACGGTGGTGAGGTTCCAGCAGCGGCTCGCCGGCCGGGACGACGGCCGTGCCATCCGCGCGCAGGCCGGCGATTAGCTCGGCCTTGGCGGCCGCGATCGCCTCCAGCGAGCCGAGCAGCTCCAGGTGCGCCGGCCCGACGTTGACGATCACGCCCACGTCGGGCTCGGCGATCGCCGTCAGCTCGGCGATCTGCCCGGCGCCGCGCATGCCCATCTCCAGCACGAGCGCCTCCGTGCCCGCGGGCGCGGCGAGCAGCTCGAGCGGCAGCCCGATCTCCGTGTTGAAGTTGCCGCGGCTGACGAACGTGCGGCGATGCGGCGCCAGCAGCGCGGCGAGGATGTCCTTCGTCGAGGTCTTGCCGGTCGAGCCGGTGATCGCGATCACCTGCGCGCCCAGCTCGCGGCGCCAGGCGCGGGCGAGCGACTGGAGGGCGGCGAGCGGGTCGGCGGCGGCGAGCACGGTGCCGCCCCCCACTCCGTCTGCGTGCTCGGACGCAACGAGCACCCCCCACGCCCCGGCCGCGAGCGCCTGCGCGGCGAAGCGACCGCCGTCGTGCGTCTCGCCGGGCAGGCCGACGAACAGGTCGCCGGGGCCGACGTCGCGCGAGTCGATCGTGACGCGCCGCGGACCTGGCGCGTCGGCGCTCGGCGGCGCGGGCGCCGCGAGCCGCGCGCCCGCCGCCTCGGCGACGCGCTCGGGGGTCCAGCTCCTCATCGCGCGAGGACCCCGCGCAGCGCCTCGCGCGCGACGGTCACGTCGTCGAATGGGACCTTCTCGCCGCCCGCGAGCTCCTGCCCCTGCTCGTGCCCCTTGCCGGCGATCACGACGACGTCGCCCTCCTCCGCCTCCGCCACCGCCTGGGCGATCGCGGCGCGGCGGTCGACCTCCACGGTGACGTCGCCCGCAGGTCGCCGCTCGCGGTGACCGGAGGGCGAAAGTTGTCTCGCGGCGGTCCCGCCGAGGATCTCCTCGACGATCGCCGCCGGGTCCTCGGAGCGCGGGTTGTCGGACGTGACGATCGTGCGATCGGCGAGGCGCGCGGAGATCTCCCCCATCAGCGGGCGCTTGCCGCGGTCGCGGTCGCCCCCGCAGCCGAACACGCAGATGACGCGGTTGCCGGCGGCGAGTGGCCGCGCGGCCTGCAGCACGTTCTCCAGCGAGTCGGGCGTGTGTGCGTAGTCGACGAGCACCGCGAACGGCTGCCCCTCGTCGACCGGCTCGAAACGGCCGGGCACCCGGCCCGCCTGCGGCAGCGCGGCGGCGATCGTCGTGAGCGGCACGCCGAGTGCCCGCGCGGCGGCCGCCGCGCCGAGGACGTTCGAGACGTTGAAGCGGCCCGGCAGCGGCGTCTGCAGCACGACCGGGCCCTCCGGCGTGAGCGCGGTGAAGCGGGTGCCGTCGAAGCCGCCCTTCAACTCGGTCGCGCGCCAGTCGGCGTCGTGGTCGATCGCGAACCTGACCAGGCGGCCGGGCTCCGCCCGCTCCAGCTCGTCCGCCAGCCGGCGACCGTACGGGTCGTCGACGTTCACGATCGCGCGGCCAGGACCGTCGAACAGCCGCCGCTTCGCAAGGAAGTAGTCCTCCATCGTCGGGTGGAAGTCGAGGTGGTCCTGCGTCAGGTTCGTGAAGAGCGCGGCCGCGAAGCGGGTTCCGGCGACGCGGTCGAGCGAGAGCGCGTGCGAGGAGACCTCCATCGCGCACGCGACGTCGCCACCGTCGCGCATCGCGCGGAAGTCCCGCTGGAGGTCGATCGCCTCGGCGGTGGTCCGCTCGACGGCCCGCTCGACCCCGCCGACGAACGACGTCACGGTGCCGAGCAGCCCGCACTGCCGCCCGGCCGCCTCCAGCAGCGCCCGCACGAGGAAGGCGGTCGTCGTCTTGCCGTTCGTGCCGGTGATGCCGACGACGTCCAGCTCGGCGGTCGGATCGCCGTGGAAGCGCGCCGCAGCGGGCCCCATCGCGCCCCGCACCGACGGCACGACGACCTCCGGCACGCCGAGCCCCAGCGGCCGCTGCACCACCAGCGCCGCCGCGCCCCGAGCCACCGCCTCGGGCGCGAAGTCGTGTCCGTCGCGCGTGAAGCCGGGCACGCAGAAGAACAGCGTTCCCGACGCGACGCGGCGGTCGTCGTAGGCGAGCGCCGAGATCTCGGTCTCGCCGCCGGCGGCGAGCGGCGTGGCCATCAGGTCCCGCAACTGCATCGCGCTCCGAGTCTAGAGGGGGCGCCCGACCGCTCCAGGCGCGGCGACGGGCTCAGCTCGGTCTGATCCCCAGGTACGGCAGCGCGAACGCGACGATCTTCTGGAACGCCGGCGCGGCGACCTCGCCACCGTAGATCGCGTACTGCGGCTCGTCCACGACGACCGACACGAGCAGCTCCGGGTCGCTCGCGGGCGCGAAGCCGACGAACGAGGCGATGTAGCGCGTCTCCGAGTACTCGCCGGTGGCGGCGTCGACCTTGTTCGCGGTGCCGGTCTTGCCGGCGAGGTCGTAGCCGGGGATCTCCGCCTCCGCAGCCGTGCCACCGGCCGCGAGCACGCCTCTGAGCATCTCGCGCACGCTGGCGGCGGTGGCGGCCGCGATGATGCGTCTGCCGGCCGGCCCTCGCACGGCTCTGCCGCCGACCGAGCGGATGAGCTGCGGCGGGCGCAGCGTACCGTCGCCGGCAATCGCGGCGTAGGCGGCCATCATCTGCATCGGCGTGACCGACTGGCCCTGGCCGATCGGCAGGTTGAGGATCGACGTGCCTGAGTAGTCGTCGTAGGTCGGCACGATGCCGATCTCCTCGCCCGGCAGCGCGACGCCGGTGGGTCTGCCGAAGCCGAAGCGGTCGACCCACTCCGAGAAGCGTCTCGCGCCCAGCTCGAGCGCGACCTTCACCGCCCCGATGTTGCTCGACTGAGCGAGGATCTCCGACACGGTGAGCGTGACGTCGCCGCGCGCGTGGGAGTCGTGCAGCGTGCGATCGAACATCGTCAGCTCGGCGGGCAGGAAGAAGGGCGTGTCGGGCGTGACCTTGCCGTCGTCGAGCGCTCCGGCCACGGTGAAGGCCTTGAACGTCGAGCCGGGCTCGAACGTGAACCCGACGGCGTGGTCCATCGTCGCGTACGGCGGCGCGCCGCCCGGGTCGTTCGCGTCCACGCGCGGCCAGT
>DATHEP010000303.1:0-3835 GCA_035318525.1 Conexibacter sp. | reverse complement strand
GCCGGGCAACGTCGAGACCGGGAGCGGCCTGCACATCCACCATCTCGTGTGGGGGATCTCGCTGCTGCTCGCCTGCGGCTTCGTCGCGTTCGCGACCGAGATGGAGACGCCGTGGATGCAGATCACCGCGATCGGGTTTGGGATCGGCGCCGGCCTCACGCTCGACGAGTTCGCGCTGTGGCTGCGGCTCGAGGACGTGTACTGGACGAGAGAGGGCCGTGCCTCGCTCGACGCGATCGTGCTCGCGACCGTCTTCGCGGTCGTCGTGATGCTCGGCGTGCGGCCGCTCGGCCTCGACGACCCGAGCGACAAGCTGCTCGCGACCGGGGCGGTCCTGCTGTTCGTCGGCATCTCGGCGGTCGCGTTCCTCAAGGGCCGCTTCGTGCTGGGGATCGTCGGCCTGCACATACCGTTCGTCGGCCTCTACACGGCGCTGCGCCTCGCCACGCCCGACTCGCCATGGGCTCGCTGGCGCTACGGGGGCAACAAGCTCGAGCGCGCCAGACACCGCTTCCGCCCCGACCGCCCCGCCGCGAGACGCCGCAACCGCCTGCTCGACGCGATCGGCGGGAGCCCGAGCCGGGGCTGAGCGGCTATGGCGCGACCGGCGGCGACTGGCCCTAACAGAAGCTCATCCTTCCCCCTACGCCGCCACCCCCACCGCCTCCGCCTCGGCCAGGTCCTGCGGCCGCACGCGCGGCACGACGAGCAGCGCCAGCACGACGCCGATGGCGGCGAAGCCCGCTCCGACCGCGAAGGCGCGCTGGAAGGCCTCCGTCAGCACGTCCGGGCCGCCGGCGGCCTGACCGGACAGGTAGGAGGTCGCGACGGTCGACAGGACGGCCAGCCCGAGCGCGCCGCCGACCTGCTGGGCGGTGTTCAGCAGGCCGGACGCCATGCCCGCCTCGTCGTGCGAGATGCCTGCCACCGCGAGGATCGTCAGCGACACGAACGACAACCCGAGGCCGACGGCGACGATCACCGACGGCAGCAGCACGTCGCCGACGAACGAGCCGTTCGCCGAGATCTGCGTGAACAGCACGAGCCCGATCGTCGTCAGCACCAGCCCGGCGACCAGCACCGGCTTCGGCCCCACCCGCGTCGTCAGCTGCGACGCGGCGCCGGCGGAGGTGATGATCGCCACCGACAGCGGCAGGTACGACAGCCCCGCCTCGAGCGCGCTGAACTCCAGCACCTGCTGCAGGTACAGCGAGATGAAGAAGAACATCGAGAACAGCGACGCGCCCACCAGCAGCGCCACCGCGTCCGCGCTCGCGACGTTGCGGTTGCGGAAGATCGTGAGCGGCATGATCGGATGCTTCGTGCGCAGCTCGATCGCGATGAAGGCGACGATCAGCGCGACGCTCAGCACGAGCAGGCCGATCGTCTGACCCGAGCCCCAGCCGGCGTCGTTCGCGTCCACCAGCGCGTAGACGAGCACGACGAGGCCGGCCGTCACCGACACCGCGCCGGCGACGTCCATCGAGGTCTTCTCGTGCGTGCGGCTCTCGCGCACCCAGCGCGGCGCGAGCACCGCCGCCACGACGCCGATCGGCACGTTCACGAACAGCACCCACTCCCAGCCGGCCCACTCGGTCAGCATGCCGCCCATCAGCACGCCGACGGCGCCGCCGGCGCCCGCGAGCGCGCCCCAGATGCCGAGCGCCTTGTTGCGCTCGGCGCCCTCGGTGAAGGTCGTCGTGACGATCGACAGCGCGGCCGGCGAGACGATCGCGGCGCCGAGGCCCTGGACCGCACGCGCGGCGATCAACTGGCCGGAGGTCGTCGCGAAGCCGCCCGCCAACGAGGCGACGGAGAACAGCCCGAGCCCGATGATGAAGACGCGCCGGCGGCCGAACAGGTCCGCCGCGCGCCCGCCGAGCAGCAGGAAGCCGCCGAACACGAGCGTGTAGGCGTTGACCACCCACTGCAGGCTGCTCTCGCTGAACCCGAGGTCCGTCTGGATCGAGGGCAGCGCGACGTTCACGATCGAGGCGTCGAGCACGACCATGAACTGCGCCACGGCGAGTACCGCGAGCGCGGCCCAGCGCTTGGGGTCGGGCGACGAGTGGCTCTCTGCGACTGCGGTGGCTGACATGGCACAACCTGCTTCCGAGTGGGTGTATGATCCGGAACCGGACCTCCGGTTCAGGTCCGGCACAATACGGAAGAGGGATTCCGCTTGTCAAGCTCAGCGCCAGCATCGTCGCCCGTCCTCGTCACCAGGCGTCTGCGCGCGGACGCCGCACGCAACCACGCGAAGGTGCTGGAGGCGGCCCGCGCCGCCTTCGCCGAGCACGGCGCCGAGGCGCAGATGGACGACATCGCCCGCCGCGCCGGCGTCGGCGTCGGCACGGTCTACCGCCACTTCCCGACGAAGGAGGCGCTCGCCGACGCGCTTGTCGAGGAGCGCTTCGAGCACAAGATCGCCTACGTGCGCGAGGTGCTCGACGAGCCGGACCCGTGGCGCGCGATCGAGCTGTGCTTCGAGCATTGCGCCATCACCCAGGAACAGGACCGCGCCTGGGCGACGGCGCTCGCGACGATGGCCGGCGGCGTCCCCGCCGGACCGCGCGCGCACCAGATCGACGAGCTGCTGACACTGCAAGAGCAACTGCTCGAGCGGGCGCGCGCCGCCGGCGTCGTGCGCTCCGACCTCGCCGCCACCGACATGCCCCCCCTCTACTGCGGCCTCGCGAGCGTCGTGCTCGCCGGCGTCGCTGACTGGCGCCGCTACCTCGACATGCTGCTCGACGGCCTGCGCCCGCGCGGCTGAGCGCGGCGCCCACTACGACCCGATCGGCGGCGGCGGGTACTCGCCGACCTCGTGCGCCGTCACATCGGCCACGTCCTGGAGATCCTTCGGACGCGCGCTCGCGAGCTTCATCGCCACGAGGTCGTCGAGGCCGGCGACCCGCACCTCGACGCCGGCGACGGGGACCCGCACGCTGCGCGCCTCCAGCTCCCGATACGGGGGCGCCTCCTTCGCGCGATTGAGCACGTCGAGTCGCCCGACGCCCGTGCGCAGCGAGATGTTGCGCGAGCGTGCGAGGTCAACCTCGTCACGAGGATCGAGGCGTTGGAACTCGCCGTCGACGACCGTCTCGTCGCGGAGGTCGAGCTCCTCGACCGCGTCGGCGAGGCGGCGGAAGTTCTCCGGCGCGGGGTCCGGCACGATGTCGAGGTCGAGCGTTACGCGCCGCGAGCCGTGCGCGATCGCCGCGAGCCCTCCGACCACGACGAACGCGACTCCATGCGCGTCGAGCGCCCGCAGCAGACGTCCGAGGTCGAGCGCGCCCTCCGCGTCCGAGTCCGTCACGGCGATCTCCCGGCGCGGCTCGCGGCGCCGCGCAGCGCGGCGACGTCACCGATCGTGCGCTCGATGCCCGCCAGCCGCGTCGACGGGTCCTGCGCACCGAACGAGCGCAGCGCCGCCGGGTCGTGGTCCTGCCAGCGCGAGCGCCGCAGCACGACGTCGAGCTCCCACCCCATCGCCGCGAGCAGGCGCCGCTGCGTCTCGACGGTCGGCGACGCGACCCCGCGCTCGATCCGGCTCACGACAGCCTGCGTCGTTCCGGCGCGGAGCGCGAGGCGCCGCTGCGACAGACCGTGGCGCTCACGCGTCTCCCTGATCACGTCTCCCGTCAAATCCATATCTTAAAAGATATCAGTTGCGGATCGCGATGAGCCCATTCTCATCCGCGCCTTAAGTCGATTCGCGAAACTTCCGCGCCGTGAGCACTCGAGGGATGCCCACGCTGGAGCGCAGCCGCCGCGCGCGGTTGGCGGGTGCGCGCGGACCGGTCGCCGCCGGCGTGGCGCTCGTGGTCATGCT
>DATHEP010000302.1:0-3994 GCA_035318525.1 Conexibacter sp. | reverse complement strand
TCATTTTTAGTGCGTTTTCAAATAATACCCATTGACGAAGATTCCTTTGCGATGCTTCAGAACGTCTGACGATAGCGGGGCGAGGTGTCGGCGCGGGGCCGCAGGCGCTCCCGCCCCACCCGCCGGCTGGCTCCGCACCCGCTAGCCTCGAACTCATGGACCGCGCAACGACCTCGACGACTCCCGCGCTCGAGCTGCGCGGCCTCACGAAGCGCTACGACGACGGCCTCCTGGCGCTCGACGGCTTCGACCTGACGGTTCCGGCGGGTGAGTTCTTCGGCCTCCTCGGGCCCAACGGCGCCGGCAAGACGACGCTCATCAGCGCGGTCTGCAACCTGATCCGCGTCACGGGTGGTGTCATCCAGGTCTTCGGCCACGACCACCGCGACCTTGAGGCGCGCCGGCTGATCGGGCTCGCCGAGCAGGACGTGAACCTCGACCGCTTCCTCGACGTCGAGGAGACGCTCCTCTACCACGGCGGCTATTACGGGATGGAGCGCGCCCGTGCGAAGCGCCGGGCACGGGAGATGATGGAGGTCTTCGACCTCAGCGGGAAGGCCTCCACCCGCGCGCCGAAGCTGTCCGGCGGCATGCGCCGCCGTCTGCTGCTGGCCCGCGCGCTGATGCACGAGCCGCCGCTCGTGATCCTCGACGAGCCGACCGCCGGCGTCGACTTCGAGCTGCGGCTCGAGCTGTGGCGCTACATCCGCCGCCTCCACGCCGACGGCACGACGATCCTCCTCACGACGCACTACCTGGAGGAGGCCGAGGAGCTGTGCGAGGAGATCGCGCTGATTCGCGGCGGCCAGCTGCTCGCGCGCGACTCCGCCGCCGGCCTGCGCGCCGCCTACGACGCCGACTCGCTCGCCGACGTGTACGTGAAGGCGATGGCCGCGGCGTGAGCGCGACGACCGCGTCCGCGGCCGCCGCTGGCCGCCCCACCTTCGCCGAGCGCCATCGCGGCCTCGCCTGGCTCGCCGGCCGCGAGGTCCTGCGCGTGCTGAAGCTGTGGCTGCAGACGGTCGCCGCGCCGGTCGTCGCGTCGTTCCTCTTCATCCTCGTCTTCGGGCTCGCGCTCGGCGGCACGATCGCGCCGGTCGACGGCGTCGACTACGAGGTCTTCATCGTCCCCGGCCTGATCACGATGGCGATGGTCCAAGCCGCCTTCTCGAACAACGCGACGTCCGTCTTCCAGGCGCGCTTCGACCGCTACATCCACGACGTGCTGGCCGCACCGATGCGCCCGTGGGAGGTCAACCTCGGCCTGTCGCTCGGCGGCGCGGTGCGCGCGCTGCTGATCGGCCTCGCGCTGCTCGCACTGGCGCTGCCGGTGACCGGCGTGCCGCTGCGCGAGCCGCTTGTGCTCGTCCCCGCGGCCCTGCTCGCGCTCGTGCTGTTCTCGTCGCTCGGCGTGATCGTCGGCGTCTACGCGCAGTCGTGGGACTTCCCAAGCTTCGTGCAGAACCTCGTGATCGTGCCGCTCAGCTTCCTCGGCGGGACCTTCTACTCGATCGACCGCCTGCCGGCGCCGTGGCAGGAGGTCTCGCACGCGAACCCGGTCTTCTACGTCGTCGAGGCGATCCGCTACGGCTTCCTCGGCACGAGCGACGTGAGCGTCGCGCTCGCGCTCGCTGTCACGGCCACGCTCGCTGCCGCGGTGGTCGCGTGGAGCTCCTACCTGTTCGCCACCGGGCGCAGGCTGAAGGCCTAAAGTCCTCCGGGATGTTCCCGGTCAACGTCCCCAACGTCCTGACGGTCCTGCGCATCCTGTTGGTCCCGGTGCTCGTCGTCGCGCTGCTCGACGAGACGCCGAACGGCGACCTGCTGGCGGCAATCGTCTTCTGCGTCGCGTCGCTGACCGACCTGCTGGACGGATGGCTGGCGCGCACGCGCAACGCGGTCACGACGTTCGGCAAGCTGATGGACCCGATCGCCGACAAGCTGCTGATCGTCGCCGCGCTCGTGGCGCTCGTCTCGCTCGACCGCCTCGCCGCCTGGGTCGCGATGGTGATCATTGCGCGGGAGTTCGCGGTCACGGCGCTGCGGATGGCGGCCGGCGCCCAGGGCGTGGTGATCCAGGCGAACATGCTCGGCAAGGTCAAGACCTGCCTGCAGATGGCGGCGGTGCTGGCGCTGATCGCGGTCGGCGACGACGGCCTGGCGTGGGTCGACGCGCTCGTCTACGTGACCGTCGCCGTGACCGTCGTCTCGGGGGTCGACTACTTCCTCGGCCTGCGCCGCCGCCTCGTCGAACGCGAGCGCGCACCAGACGCAGCGGCCTGAGCCGGCCGGCGCGGAGTGGCTCAGGCCAGCCGCTTGCGCCACATCGTCTGCTGCCACACCGGCCGCAGCCCGACCGACGCGTACAGCTCCGGCACCGACGCGTCGCCGCCGGCGACCGGCACGACGACCGTCTCGACGCCTCGCTCGCGCATGCGTGCGAACGCTGCCAGCAGCAGCGCGTGGCCGATCTCATCGCCGTCTTCGTGGGGGTCGACGGCCAGTTGCGCGACGGTCCCGTCGGCGTCGTTCCAGCTCTCGCAGATCGCCGCGCCGACGAGTCGCTCGTCGCGACGGGCGAGCACGCAGAGCCCGCGGTCGAGGCGCTCGTCGACGAGGTGCTCGGCGTGGAAGCGGTCGAGCGGCAACGGCTCGCCGTCGCCGTCGATCGCCTCGGCGCGCTCGAGCAGGGCGAGCACCTCGGCGACGTCGCGGTCGTCATCGATCTCGCCGGCATCCACCCCCGCCGGCCACGAGCTCGGCTCGGGCGCGACGTCGAGCGGGCGCTCGAGCCGCCACGCCTGCCGGATCGGGGCGTAGCCGCTCTCCTCGAGTGGGCGCTCGGCCATGCGGTCGCCGGTGGCGACGCGCTGGCGCAGCTCCGGCACGCCGAGCTCGGCGGCGCGTGCTTCGACCAGCTCGCGCAGGTGCGATCCGAGGCCCATCCCCCGCGCGCGGGGGTGGACGCGGATCTCCGCGTCCGGCGGCGCGACGAACGCATAGCCGACCGTCTCGCCGGCGCCGTCCTCGGCGAGCCACGCGTCGCGCGAGAGGTCGACGCCGGGGCGCGCCCAGTCCTCCAGCACGTCCGCCAGCTCGCGGTCGGAGCGGCCGGTGTCGGCGACCTGGCAGGCGGTCGTGAGCACGAGCGCGACGACGGCGTCCTCGTCGGTGCCCGAGGGGTGGTCGAGCCGCACGCCCGGCGGCACCGCCATCGTCTCAGGCGCTCCCGCGCGCGCCGTCGAGCCACGCGCGCCGCGACAGGTGCGTCGCCGCCATCTCGCCGGTCGTCAGCTCGCGGCGCAGCTCTCCGAGCAGTCCGAAGCGCTCGGCGACGACGTTGTGCTGGTGGATCGTCTCGAGGTTCTCCTGCCGCGCCGACACGTAGGCCGCGTCGGCAAGCGCTGGGAAGCACTCGACCACGCCGCCGATCATCTCGCGCACGCAGTCCTCGACGAAGCGCGGGCGGCGGTGCGCCTTCTCGACGACGGCGGCCTCGTCGCTGCGCTTCATCAGCTCGTAGATCTCCGACGACATCGAGCCCTCGACGATGTCCAGCAGCGTGCGCGCCTCGATGTTCGCATCCGTGCCCTCGGGGAAGCCGATGTGCAGCGTCCCGAGCCCGCGCTGGTTGTGCGTGGCCACCGGGACGGCCTCGAAGATGCGCTCGATCTCGTCCTCGGTGAAGCCGTCGGCGCGCAACCGCTCGTGCGAACTGGCCTGGATGATCGTCTGGGCGCACGGGCACGCGGTCAAGCCCTGGACGCGCACGCCGATCAGCCGGCGCGTTCCCGCGTCGCTGGCGACGGCCGCGCCCAGCAGCCCGAACCGCTCGGCGGTCACGTTGTGCTGGTGGATCGTCTCCAGGTTCTCCTGGCGCGCCGAGACGAAGTGGCGCTCGGTGAGGATCGGGAAGCGCTCGACGACGCCGCGCACCATCTCGCGCACGCAATCCTCGACGAACCGCGGGCGGCGGTGCGCCTTCTCGACCACG
>DATHEP010000301.1:0-4032 GCA_035318525.1 Conexibacter sp. | reverse complement strand
GGTCGATCTCGGCCTTGCCTGCCGCCGCGACGGCCTTGCACTGCTGCTCGGTCAGGACGACCGGCAGCAGGCCGATCTTCGTGCAGTTCGAGAAGAAGATGTCGGCGAAGCTCGGGGCGACGATCGCCTTGAAGCCGTAGTCCTGCAGGCCCCACGGCGCGTGCTCGCGGCTCGACCCGCTGCCGAAGTTGCGGCCGGTCACGAGGATCGGGTTCTTCGGCAGGTCCCAGCCGTCCTCCTTCGCCCAGTCGTAGAAGAGGAACTCGCCGAAGCCGCTGCGCTCGACCCGCTTGAGGAACTGCTTGGGCATGATCTGGTCGGTGTCGACGTCGGCGCGGTCGAGCACGCTGACGGCTCCCTTCACGGTGGTGATCGCGTCCATTGCGCTCAGCTCCAGTTGCGGATGTCGACGAAGCGGCCCTCGATCGCCGCGGCTGCGGCCATCTGCGGCGAGACGAGGTGCGTGCGGCCGCCACGGCCCTGGCGTCCCTCGAAGTTGCGGTTCGAGGTCGAGGCGCAGCGCTCGCCGGGCGACAGCGTGTCGGGGTTCATGCCGAGGCACATCGAGCAGCCGGCGACGCGCCAGTCGAAGCCGGCCGCCTTGAAGACCTCGTCGAGGCCCTCCCGCTCGGCCTCCGCTCTGACCTGCTGCGAGCCGGGGACGACCATCGCGTTCACGCTGCTCGCGACCTTGCGGCCCTTGACGACCTCGGCCGCGGCGCGCAGGTCGCCGATGCGGCTGTTCGTGCAGGAGCCGATGAAGACGCGGTCGAGCCTGATCTCCTCGATCGGCATGCCCGGCTTCAGGTCCATGTACTGCAGCGCGCGCTCGTGGCCCTCGTGCTCCGGCTCGGGAACGGCGCTGGTGACGGAGGTGACCATGTCAGGCGTCGTGCCCCACGTGACCTGCGGCGACAGCGCGGCGGCGTCGACGACGACCTCGGTGTCGAAGGCGGCGCCCTCGTCGGTGCGCAGCTCAGACCAGGCCGCGACGGCCTCGTCGAAGGCGGCGCCCTTCGGCGCCGCCTCGCGGCCCTCGACCCATTCGAAGGTCGTCTCGTCGGGCGCGACCATCCCGGCGCGTCCGCCGCCCTCGATCGTCATGTTGCAGACGGTCATGCGGCCCTCCATGCTGAGGGCCTCGACCGCCGGGCCGGCGTACTCGACGACGTGGCCGGTCGCGCCAGCGGTCGTGATCTGGCCGATCGTCGCGAGAATCAGGTCCTTGGCCGTCACACCGAAGCCGAGCTCGCCCTCGTAGCGGATCAGCATCGACTTCGGCTTGGCCTGCACGAGGCACTGCGTCGCGAGCACGTGCTCGACCTCGCTTGTGCCGATGCCGAAGGCGAGAGCACCGAACGCGCCGTGCGTGGCGGTGTGCGAGTCGCCGCAGACGATCGTCATGCCCGGCTGCGTGACGCCCAGCTCCGGGCCGATCACGTGCACGATCCCCTGGCGATCGGAGCCGAGCGAGTAGACCGGTACGCCGAGCTCCGCGCAGTTGCGCTCGAGCGTCTCCACCTGCACGCGGGACAGCTCGTCCTTGATCTGCCTCGCGACGGGCGTGCCGTCGGTTGGCGTGTTGTGGTCCGCGGTCGCGAGCGTGCGGTCCGGGCGGCGGATCGTGCGGCCGGCGAGCCGCAGCCCGTCGAACGCCTGCGGGCTCGTGACCTCGTGGACGAGGTGGAGGTCGACGTAGATCAGGCCGGGCGCCACCTCGTGGGCGGCCCAGATCTTGTCGAACAGCGTGCTCGGCATGCGGGTGGACTCCTTCCTCGTGCTCAGCTGCGTCGCAGGCCCGCGGAGACGACCGCCAGCAGCGACGCCTCCTCGGTCCCGGGGTTCTCGAAGTGGTGGGGCAGGTCGGCGTCGAACGTCACGCAGTCACCGGCGCTCAGCTCGTGGGTCGCGCCGTCGCAGTGCAGGACGACGCTGCCGGACTCCACGAGCGCCGTCTCGCGACTGCCGGGCTCGTGCATCGGCGGGTCGCCCGGTCCGCCGGTGGCGGCGCCGGCGGCGAGCGTGTGCCGCGACAGCTCCGCGCGCTGACCGGGCAGCGGCGGCGTGAGGACCTCGTAGCTGTGGCCGCCGGCGCGGACGCCGCCGGCGCGCGGCCCGTCGTGCGGCCCGCGCCGCCGCTCGCGCGTCCGCACGATCGTGACGGCGCCGTCCTCGTCGAGCCGCAGCAGCTGCGACAGGCGCAGGTCGAGGCCGGCGGCGATGCGCGTCGCGATTTGCAGCGTCGGGCTCGTCTCGCCGCGCTCGACCTGCGAGAGCATCGGCGCGCTGACGCCGCAGCGCTCGGCGAGGTCGCGCAGCGACAGGCCCATCGCCTCGCGCAGGGCGCGGACGCGGCCGCCGATCGCGGCGACGGAGGTGGCATCGACGTCGCTCATGTACGAGCGTACGTTATCACGTACAGTCGTATTGGAGGGCCGCACGGCTACGATCGAGCGCATGGAGCGGCCCGACGTGCTCGTGCTCGGCGCCGGCGGAACCGTCGGCGCCGCCTGGATGGGCGGCGTGCTGGCCGGGCTCGCCGCCGAGACCGGGATCGACTTCGCCACCGTCGAGCACCTCGTCGGCACCTCCGCCGGGTCGATCGTCGCCGCGGACCTGCTGGCCGGCGAGGAGCCGCGCGGGCTGGCGGACGGCGAGCCCGCCGAGCTGCCGGCCACGCTCGACGACCCCGCGGCGGTCGCCGCCGGCAACGGCGCGCTGCGCGCCCGTGCCGGCCGGTTCGGCGCGGGCCTGGCGAGCGCGGCGGGCAGCTCGCTCGCGCCGCTTGCCCTGTCGCTCGGCCGAGCGCCGGGGACGCTCGTGCGCGCGGCCGCGCTCGCGCGGGTCGAGCCGCCCGAGGCGACGCTCGACGACCTCGGCGCGCGGATCGCCGGGCACGGCCTGCAGTGGGATGGCCGGCTGCGCGTCGTGTGCGTCGACCGTGAGCGCGGACGCCGCGTCGTGTTCGGCGCCCCGGGCGCTCCGGACGCGACGATCGCGCAAGCCGTGCAGGCCTCGTGCAGCATCCCGTGGGCGTACCGGCCGGTGCTCATCGGCGGCGACGAATACGTCGACGGCGCCGTGTGGAGCCCGACGAACATGGACGTCGCGCCCGGCGGCCGCGAGACGCACATGCTGTGCCTCGCCCCCATGGCGGGGCACCTCGGGACGCGCGAGCGAAGCGCCGCGGTGCGCGCCGCGACGACGGCCGCGATCGGGATCGAGACCGCGACCCTGCGTCGCCGCGGCGCGCACGTCACGCTCGTCGCGCCCGAGCCGGGCGACCCCGGCGAGCACGTGCGGGCGGCCGGATTCCGCCAGGGCCGCGCGCTGGCGCGGGCTGCGGGTTCAGCACGATCACAGTGATCGTGTGTTGACGGGCGGCAGCGGGCGGGACTACCCTCGCCGGGCCAAGTGGTGGTGCTCTCCTTCCAAGGAGTGCTCCGGGCGGGCTCGGAGCTGACTCCCGCCCGGAGCGATGTGGAGCTGCCAGCCCCGTTCAGCAACGAATCTGCGACGCCCTCACGGCGTCGAGATCCGCGACGCCGCCTCGGCCGTGAGGTCGGCCGCCTGGTCCGCGATCGAGCGGCGGCGGACGGCGTTCGAGAGCGCGCGCACGTAGGCGCGGCCGGCGGCCTCGATGATGTCCGTCGAGACGCCCTGCCCTGCTCCGGTGACGCCGCCGAGCTCCAACACGACCGACGTCTCGCCGAGCGCGTCCTGGCCGCCGGTGACGGCGTCGACGCGAAACTCGCGCAGCTTCGCCTCCTGGTCGGTCGCCGCGTTGATCGCGTGGAAGACCGCGTCGATCGGGCCGTCGCCGGTGAACGAGCCGGTCGCCTCGCTGCCGTCCGGCAGCGTCACGCCGACGGTCGCGTGCGGCGGCCGTCTCGACGACGCCTCGACGTCGAACCACTCCAGCGCATACGCCGGGATCTCCTCACGCAGCTCGTCGGTCACGAGCGCCTCGAGGTCCATCGCGGTCACCTGCTTCTTCTTGTCCGCGATCTCCTTGAAGCGCTTGAACGCGGT
>DATHEP010000300.1:0-4601 GCA_035318525.1 Conexibacter sp. | reverse complement strand
TGAAGTCGCGGCCGGCGTCCTTCAGGCGCGCGGCCTTGTAGGTGAGCAGCCGGGCGGCCTCGATCTCGGTCGCCATGTCGGCGAGCTTGCCCTGGATCGCCTGGAACTTGGAGATCGGCTTGCCGAACGCGCGCCGCTCCTTCGCGTACGCGAGCGCCTCGTCGAGCGCGCCCTGCGCGAGGCCGAGGCCCATCGCGGCGACGCCGATGCGGCCGATGTCGAGGATGTGCAGGAACTGCTTGAAGCCGGCACCGCGGGCGCCGAGCAGGTTCGCCTCCGGCACGCGGCAGCCGTCGAAGCTGAGCGGGCGCGTGTCGGACGCGTGCCAGCCCATCTTGCGGTACTGCTCGCCCTGCTCGTAGCCGGGGCTGCCGTTGGGGACGATCAGGTTCGAGATCTCGTCGTCGCCCGTCTTCGCGGTGATGCAGACGACGCCGGAGATGTCGGTGCCGGCGTTCGTGATGAACTGCTTGGCGCCGTCGATCACCCACTCGCCGTCCTCCAGCCGCGCGCGCGTCTTGACGTTGCCGGCGTCCGAGCCGGCCTCCGGCTCGGTCAGCCCGAAGGCGCCGAGCTTGCGGCCGGCGCACAGGTCGGGCAGCCACTCCGCTCTCTGCTCCGGCGTCCCGAACAGGTAGATCGGCTGCGTCCCGAGCGACGTGTGCGCGCACAGCGTGATCGCGACCGAGGAGTCGACCCGCGTCAGCTCCTCGACGGCGAGCGCGTACGCGAGCGTGTCGCCGCCGCCCCCGCCGACCTCCTCGGGGAACGGGATGCCCATCAGGTTGAGCTCGCCGAGCTGGCGCACGAGCTCGTACGGGAAGCGCTTCTCGCGGTCCAGCTCCTCGGCGACGGGCGCGACCTCGTTGGTCGCGAAGTCGCGCACGGTGCGCTGGATCAGGCGGTGGTCGTCGGAGAGGTCGAAGTCCATACCGGCACGATACCGAACGAGCCCTCTAATTTCGAACGATCGTTCGGTACGTGCGCTACGGTGTCCGCCGATGCCCGCCGCCGCGCCGCCCACCCGTCCGGCCCTGCGCGCCAAGTACGACCGCCGCCAGCAGGAGGTCGTCGCCACCGCCGCGCGCCTGTTCGCCGAGCGCGGCTACCAGGCGACCTCGATGCAGGACCTGACGGAGGCGACCGGCCTCGCCGCAGGCGGGCTGTACCACTACATCGGCAGCAAGGAGCAGCTCCTGTTCCGCATCTGCGACGAGCTGCTCGAACCGCTGCTCGCACGGGCGCGCGAGATCGTCGCGCACCCCGGCAGCGCCGAGCAGCACCTGCACGAGCTGATGCGCGCATGGCTCGCGCACATCGAGGCCCACCGCCACCACATGCTCGTGTTCGCGCAGGAGCGTCACGTGATCGAGCACGAGCCGCAGTGGCGGGAAGTGCGTCGCCAGCGCAAGGCGTTCGAGAAGATCCTCGACGACGTGCTCGCACGAGGAGAGCAGGACGGGACGATGACGTTCGCCGACCGCGGCCTGACGCTGCACGCCCTGCTCGGGATGGTCAACCACACGGCGCAGTGGCTGAAGCCGCGCGGGCGCCTGAGCGCCGAGCAGATCGCCGACGGCTATTGCGACCTGCTGCTGCGGGCGGGGCGGACGTGAGCAGCGTCGGCGCACGCGCGACGCGGGCGGGCCGGACGTGAGCGCGGCCGCGCCGCCTCTCCTCTGGCAGCCCTCGGCCGAGCGGGTCGAGCACGCCACGCTCACGCGGTATGAGCGCTGGCTCGAGCAGCGCCTCGGCCAATCGTTCGACTCCTACGGCGAGCTTTGGCGGTGGTCGGTCGACGAGCTCGACGCCTTCTGGCGCTCGATCTGGGACTTCTTCGAGCTGCAGGCCGACGGCTCGCCCGAGCGCGTGCTCGGCCGCCGCGAGATGCCCGGCGCGGAGTGGTTCCCCGACGTGCGGCTCAACTACGCCGAGCACGTGTTCCGCGGCAAGGCCGACGCGGACGTCGCGATCCGTCACGCGAGCGAGACCCGCCCGCTGGCGGAGATGACTTGGGGCGAGCTGCGCGAGCTGACGGCCCACGTCGCGGCCGGCCTGCGCGCGCAGGGCGTCGAGCGCGGCGACCGCGTCGTCGCCTACCTGCCGAACGTGCCGGAGGCGATCGCGGCGATGCTCGCGTGCGCGTCGATCGGGGCGACGTGGTCGTCCTGCTCGCCCGACTTCGGGGCGCGCTCGGTCGTCGACCGCTTCGCGCAGATCGAGCCGAAGGTGCTGCTGGCGGTCGACGGCTACACGTACGGCGGCAAGCCGTTCGACCGCCGCGAGGTCGTCACGGGCCTGATGGAGGCGATGCCCTCGTTGCGGGCGACCGTCCTGGTCCCCTACCTCGACGGGGACGCGACGCTCGACGGGACGATCGCGTGGGACGACTTCCTCGGCATGAAGACCACCGGCGGACCCGCGGGCGCGAGCGCGGCCGACCCCGCCAACCCGCCCTCGCTCGCCTTCGACCGCGTCCCCTTCGACCACCCGCTGTGGGTCCTCTACAGCTCCGGCACCACCGGCCTGCCGAAGGCGATCGTGCAGGGCCAGGGCGGGATCCTGCTGGAGCAGCTCAAGAAGGGGCACCTGCATCTCGACGCGCAGGCCGACGACCGCATCTTCTGGTTCACGACGACCGGCTGGATGATGTGGAACTTCCTGCTCGGCGTGCTGCTGACGCCGGCGTCGATCGTCCTCTACGACGGCAACCCCGGCCATCCGGACATGAACCGGCTGTGGGACCTCGCCGCCGACGCCGGCATCACGACGTTCGGCACGAGCGCGAGCTTCATCGCGCAGTGCATGAAGGACGACGTCGAGCCCGCGGGCGAGGGCCGCGACCTGTCGGCGCTGGACGCCGTCGGCTCGACCGGCTCCCCGCTCGCGCCGGAGGGGTTCCAGTGGGTCTACGACCACCTCGGCGCCGACACCTGGCTGTTCTCGACCAGCGGCGGGACCGACGTCTGCACCGCGTTCGTCGGTGGCGTCCCCACCCTGCCCGTCTACCGCGGCGAGCTGCAGGGCCGCTCGCTCGGCTGCAAGGTCGAGGCGTGGGACCCCGACGGCCGCGCGCTGACCGGCGCGGTCGGCGAGCTGGTGATCACCGAGCCGATGCCGTCGATGCCGGTCGCGCTGTGGAACGACCCCGAGGGCGAGCGCTACCGCGACAGTTACTTCGACATGTTCCCGGGCATCTGGCGCCACGGCGACTGGATCGAGATCACCGAGCGTGGCACGACGATCATCAGCGGCCGCTCCGACGCGACGATCAACCGCGGCGGGATCCGCATGGGCACCGCCGAGATCTACCGCGCCGTGCTCGCGCTCGACGAGGTGCTCGACGCGCTCGTCGTCGACGTCGACGGCTGGATGCCGCTGTTCGTCGTGCTGCGCGAGGGGACCGAGCTCGACGACGCGCTCATCAGGCGGATCGCCGCGCGCGTCCGCGAGGACTGCTCGCCGCGCCACGTGCCCAACGAGGTCCACGCCGTCGCCGAGATCCCGCGCACGCTCTCCGGCAAGGTGCTGGAGATCCCGGTCAAGCGCATCCTGCAGGGCGCCGATCCCGCCAAGGCGGCCAGCCGCGACTCGCTCAGAAACCCGGCCGCGCTCGACTGGTTCGCCGAGCTCGCGGCGAGCCGGCGCGCATAGCCCTCGCACGCCACCGCCAGGTAGGGGCGCAGCTCAGACCGATCCGCCGGCCGCGAAGCGCAGCGCGTCGCCGTAGACCGGCAGCATCCCGAACGTCGCCGCGCCCGGCACGACCCGCACCGGCGCAGCACCGAGCCGGGCAGCGAGCCAGCGCGAGTGGGCGGTCGGATGCGTCTCGTCGCACTCGCCGCTCCACAGCGCGACCGGGCACGTGACGGCGGCGAGGTCGACGCCCCACGCTCGCGCGAGCAGACCGATCTCGCCCGCCAGCGCCGCAGGCCGACCGAGGATCTCGGCCGTCACTCTGACGTGCAGCGCCCACAGCGCGGGATCCTCAAGCACCGCAACGTCGGCCGGCGGCGCGTCCTTCATCACCTTGCGCGCCGCCCGCTCGGGATCCTTGCGTGCGCCGCGCGCCGCGCCCCGCAGGACGAGGCGCAGCAGCCAGGGCGCACGGCGCGCCAGCTTCACGCCGCCGCGGAGCTGTCTGCCGGCCGTCGCCATGTTCGCCGGCTCCTCAAGCGGCGCGAGCGCGCCGACGAGCGCGACGGCAGGCACCCGCTCGCGCAGCGCGGCCGCTGCCGCAAGCGCGTACGGCGTGCCGCCGGACTGCCCGAGGATCCCGGCGCACTCCGTGCCGAGCGCGTCGAGCAGTGCGGCGTGGTCGGCCGGCCAGTCGGCGATGCCGCGGTCGGATGCCTCGCTCGTCGCACCGAAGCCGGCGCGGTCGGGCGCGGCGAGCCGGATCCCGAGCGTCGCGGCCGCCGGCGCCGCCGCCCGCGCCAGCCCACGCGAGCCGGGTCCGTCGAGGACGACGACCCACGGCCGATCGTCTGGCCCGACCCGCTCCGCGTCCGACTCCGCGTCGAACGTCGCGTAGGAGAGCGTGCGGCCGTCGGGCAGGCGGAGCTGCCCGACGCGTTCGGCGGATCGCGGATCGGCGGTCG
>DATHEP010000299.1:0-3825 GCA_035318525.1 Conexibacter sp. | reverse complement strand
CAGCACGAGCGTGTACACGGCGATCACGGCCGCCACGCCCTCGACCGTCGTGTCCAGCTCCCCCAGCAGCTCCGGCAGCGCCAAGGTCACGATCGACGCGTCCGCCAGCACGAGGCCGGCTGCGACGGTCACCACCCAGGTCCGCGCGCGCATGCGCCCATCTTCCCAGGAGCGTTCGATGCCGCCACACACACATTCGGTAGACGCCGGTCGAGGGACGCCATACCATCGCCAACGATTGCGGTGAGCTCGCTCACATCCTGAGAGCCCGGAGGCGCACAACTCCGGGCTCTCCTCGTTGATGGCCGACGATGTCATGCGCCAGCGCGCTACGATGTGCAGCGGTTGCGATGAGCTCAGGCTCATCTTCTGAGAGCCCGGAGGTGCACAACTCCGGGCTCTCCTCGTTAAGGCCCGGCGCCCTGCACAGGACGCCGGGCGATGCCGTTACCGCGTGATCCACAGGATCAGCAGAAGCAGCATCATGGCTGCGATGAGCTCTATGGCTCTCACCTCCTTTCTCGGGACCGAAGGTCCCGGCCCCGGACTGTCGTCCGCGGCAGTTCTGGAGGCGGTGCGACCGCGACCACCGCGCCAGCGTAAGCGCGCCAAACCACCCTCCAGGGCTGGGAAGCGACCATTGGCACTCCCCCTGCGCACGATTTCCACAAGCCGCCGCGAACCAGCAACGGATCGCCACCGCGCCGTCCCCGGCCCAACAGCCCGGCGGTGCCACTACGAGCGGCGCCCTCCAGCCCAGCGAAAGCCGCCACAGGCCGGGCCCACAGACGATCGCGCTGGCCACCGAGCAACGCACACGACGGCACGGGCGACACCAGAAGACGCCGATCGGGTGGGTGGCGGCGAGGACGGACGTACGCCGGCCGTAGGCCGGTGTGCGCCCGCCCGGAGCCGACAGGACCCGCCCGCCGACACGGCCCCGACCCGGAACGCACGGCGGGCGGCCCCAAGGGACCGCCCGCCGCAGCACTGCTCAGATGCGATGCGAGATCAGGTGATCAGCGGAATGATCAGGAGCGCGACGATGTTCGCGACCTTGATCATCGGGTTGATCGCCGGGCCGGCGGTGTCCTTGTAGGGGTCGCCGACCGTGTCGCCGGTGATCGACGCAGCGTGGGCGACGGAGCCCTTGCCGCCGAACGCGCCGTCCTCGATCAGCTTCTTGGCGTTGTCCCACGCGCCGCCGCCGGCGGTCATCGAGATGGCCATGAAGAGGCCGACGACGATCACGCCGATCAACAGGCCGCCGAGCGCCTCCGTCGAGATCAGGCCGACAATCAGCGTGACGACGATCGGGATCAGCGACGGGATGATCATCTCGCGCTGCGCGGATCTCGTGACGATGTCGACGCAGGTGCCGTACTCGGGCTGCTCGGTGCCGTCCATGATCCCCGGCTTCTCGCGGAACTGGCGACGCACCTCCTCGACGACGGCGCCTCCGGCGCGGCCGACGGCCTCCATCGAGAGGGCCGCGAACAGGTAGACCATCATGCCGCCGATCAGCAGGCCGATGAGCACCGCCGCGTCGTCGAGCAGGAATCTGATTCTGGCCTCGCCCGCCTCCACGAGGGCAGCGTTGACCTCGAGTCTGAAGGCCGCGAACAGCACGAGCGCGGCGAGCGCGGCAGAGCCGATCGCGTACCCCTTCGTGACAGCCTTCGTCGTGTTGCCGACCGCGTCGAGCGGGTCGGTCACGGCGCGGACCTCCTCGGGCAGGTCCGCCATCTCGGCGATGCCGCCGGCGTTGTCGGTGATCGGACCGAACGCGTCGAGCGCGACGATCAGGCCGGTCAGCGACAGCTGCGCCATCACGGCGACGCCGATGCCGTAGACCCCGGCGAGGTCGTTAGCCCACAGGATGCCGAGCGCGATCACGAGCGCCGGCGCGGCCGTCGCCTGGAAGCCCTGCGCGAGGCCCTGGATGATGTTCGTCGCGTGGCCGGTCTCCGACGCCTTCGCGGTCTTTCTGACCGGGCCGAAGCGCGTCGACGTGTAGTAGTCGGTGATCACGAACAGCAGCGCCGTGACGCCGAGGCCGATCAGCGAGCAGATGTAGAAGTCGCTGACGCCGGGCGTCGCGCCCGGGGCGATCGCGCCTCTCGCGCGGACGCCGTCCATCAGCCACTCGGTGATCGGGTAGAAGGCCGCCGCGGCGAGCACGCCGGAGACGATCAGGCCCTTGTAGAGCGCCCACTCGACGTTGCCGGCGGCCGAGCGCACGAAGAACGTGCCGATGATCGAGGCGATGATCGAGACGCCGCCGAGGATCAGCGGGTAGAGCGCGACGTTGGTCGCGTCGGCGAGCGAGAACGTCAGGACGCCGAGCAGCATCACGGCGACTGCTGTTACCGCATAGGTCTCGAACAGGTCGGCCGCCATGCCGGCGCAGTCGCCGACGTTGTCGCCGACGTTGTCGGCGATCACGGCCGGGTTGCGCGGGTCGTCCTCGGGGATGCCGGCCTCGATCTTGCCGACGAGGTCGGCACCGACGTCGGCGCCCTTCGTGAAGATGCCGCCGCCGAGTCGCGCGAAGACGGAGATCAGCGAGCCGCCGAAGCCGAGGCCGATCAGCGCGTCGACCGCCTCCTTCGGCGTCTGGTCGACCCACGAGGTGAGGATTCCGTAGTACGCCGCGACGCCGATCAGCGCGAGGCCGACGACGAGCATGCCCGTCACCGCGCCACCGCGGAACGCGACGCTGAGCGCCTTTGGCACGCCGTCGCGCGCGGCCTCGGCGACGCGCGAGTTGGCGCGCACCGACACGTTCATGCCGATGTAGCCGGCCGCGGCGGAGGACAGGCCGCCGATCGCGAAGCCGATCGCGACGTAGATGTCCTGGACGAAGATGAGCGCAACGAACAGCAGGACGCCAACGGCCGCGATCGTCGAGTACTGGCGGTTGAGGTACGCGCGCGCGCCCTCCTGCACCGCCGCCGAGATCGAGACCATCTTCTCGTTGCCGGGTGAGAGCGCCAGCAGCGAGCGGACCGTCAGCGCGCCGTAGACCAGCGCGCAGGCCGCGCACACGAGCGCGACGACGACGCCGTGGTCACTCAGGAAGCTGGACAAGACTGGATCCTCCGGGGGTTACCGTTGAACGCAGCCGGCGCGCCGTGAAGCGCTCCGGCATGCTTCGGGGCCCCTGAACCGGCACACGCCGATCCCTGGGCCCCATAAGAACCGCGCGAGTCTATCGTGGCCGGCGGATGAGCGAAGTCAGCGGGCCGGAGCGGCTTGGCCCGGCGGGCGGGACCCGGTCCCCGCCCGCCCCGGCGCGCTCGTGCGCGGCACCGGCTCGGGCCATGGAAGCGTGGCCAGCAGCTCCTGCTCGCCGCACAGCGACCACAGCTCCTCGGCCAGGTGCGGCGCCATCGGGGCGAGCAGCCGCACCAGGTGCCGCAGCGCAATCACCAGCGCCGCCTCGTCGGCCGCCTCCAGCTCGCCACCGCGAGCAGCGCGGGCGCGGCGCTCGAACTCGCGCAGCTTGTCGAACAGCCCCATGACGCCGTCGACGGCATGCTTCATCTCGAGTGCATCGAGCGCCCGCGTCACGTTCGCGCGCGCCGCGTCGCACCACGTCACGACCTTGCGCCGCAATCTGTCCGAGCCGTCGATGCACTCGCGCAGCGAAGCGTCCAGCTCCGGCCAGCGCCGCAGGCGCGGCTCGGCGTACGCCCACAGCTCCTCGAGGAACACGGCGCAGCGTCTGATCGGCTCGTCGGTCCAGTGGAAGTCGTTCTTCGGCGCGGCCGAGAGCAGCATCGCGACGCGCAGCGTGTCGGCACCGACCTGCTCGAGCATCTC
>DATHEP010000298.1:0-3325 GCA_035318525.1 Conexibacter sp. | reverse complement strand
TAGAGCATCTCGAGGATGGTGATCGGCCGGCCGGAGCCGTATCGCTTGGCGAAGTCGTCGCGCTCGAGAAGCTGGGCCACCGTGGCGGTGCGCGTGAGACGAAACAGGTCGTCCATGGCCATGTCGAGCCACTCGCCGTTGCGGCGGACCTCGAGCCGCTCGGCGTCGAGCACCTTCAGCGCCTGCTCCTGGAACGTGGCCGCGTTCGCATCGATCTGCTCACCGGAGAGGACGGGCCGCGTGGCTGAGCGGCCGCTCGGGTCCCCGACGCGCGCGGTGTAGTCGCCGACGATCAGCACGACGGTGTGCCCGAGGTCCTGGAACTCGCGCAACTTGCCGAGCACGACGGTGAAGCCGAGGTGGATGTCCGGCGCGGTGGGGTCGATCCCCAGCTTGACGCGCAGCGGCCTGCCGGCGCGCTCCGCCTCCGCCAGCTTGCGCTCCAGGCCGCCGTCAGGGAGGCAGTCGACCGCGTTGCGCGCGAGGTGGGCGGCGGCCTCGGCGGGGGTTGCGTGCTCGGGAGCCATCGGGCCGAATGCTAGACTGCCAAGTCCGGCGAGGCCCACGCCGCCCGGCCCGCCGCAGCGCCGCAGCGTCCGTCGCACCAGGCGCAGCAGCATCTCGACGCATGACTGACGCGCACGGCAACATTCCCACGCCGACCCGCCAGCGCGCGCGACTGCCGCGCATCCCGCGGCGTCGCCGTGATCGCACGCGCCCGCGCATCAAGAAGCTGCGCGTCCTCTCGATCGTCGTCGGCCTGTCGCTGCTCGCGTTCGTCTCGACGGTCTTCGGGATGATGATGGCGGTCGCGTCCGACCTGCCGGCGCTCGAGAACCACGAGCGGTACCGCACGGGCAAGAACAACTCCGTGCTGCTCGACTACCGCGGCCGCAAGCTCGGGATCCTGCAGAACAACGAGAACGTCGTGCTCGTCGGGCAGTACCAGATCGCCCCGGCGATGAAGCACGCCGTGATCGCGATCGAGGACAAGCGCTTCTACACGAACCCGGGCTACGACCTGAAGGGCATCGGGCGCGCGCTGTGGGCGGACGTGTCGAGCGGGCAGCAGGCGCAGGGCGCCTCGACGATCACGCAGCAGTTCGTGAAGGTCGCGCTGGAGGCGCAGGGCGAGCGCACGGTCTTCCAGAAGCTGCGCGAGGCGGCGCTCGCCTATCACCTGACACGCAAGTGGTCGAAGGAGAAGATCCTCACCGAGTACCTCAACGCGATCTACTTCGGCAACGGGGCGTACGGGATCGAGTCGGCCGCGCGCGTGTACTTCGGCAAGCGTTATGGCTGGGGCACTGCCGGCGGCTGCGGCAGCACGCGCGCGAACATGTGCGCCAGCCAGCTCTCGACCCCGGAGGCGGCGTTCCTGGCCGGCATCATCCAGTCGCCGTCGGGCTACGACCCGGCCGCCAACCCGGTCGACTCGAGAGCCCGCCGCGACCTCGTGCTGCGCTACATGCGCGACCAGGGCTACATCACCACGGCCCAGTACCTCGACGACGTCCAGGATCCGCTGCCGACGCAGACAGACCTGACGCCGCCCCAGGAGACGAGCGAGGCGCCCTACTTCACGAGCTGGGTGCGCCAGCAGGTCGTCGACCACTTCGGCCCGTTCAGGGCCTTCAGCGGCAACCTGCAGATCACGACCTCGCTCGACCTCGACCTGCAGACGGCCGCGCAGAGCACGATCGAGCAGGTGCTCCCGCCCGACTCGGGCCTGCCGTCGGCCTCGCTGGTCGCGCTCGACAACAAGACCGGTGAGGTGCGCGCGATGGTCGGCGGCGACGACTACGCGACGAGGCCGTTCAACCTCGCGACGCAGGGGCAGCGCCAGCCGGGCTCGACCTTCAAGCCCTTCGTCCTGACGACGGCACTGATGAACGGCATCTCGTCGGACTCCGTGTGGTCCTCGATGCAGAAGCAGTTCCCCGTCCCCAACAGCGGCGGCAGAGAGTTCTTCGTCGTCAGAAACTACGGGGACGCGTACTACGGCTCGCAGTCGCTCACGAGCGCGACGACGACCTCGGACAACTCGGTCTACGCCGAGGTCGGCGTCACCGTCGGCACGAGAAAGATCGCGCGCGTCGCGCGGCGACTCGGCATCCGCACGCCGATCTCGACGAACCTCTCGATGATCCTCGGCGGCCTGCGGCAGGGCGTGACGCCGCTCGACATGGCGCACGCCTACCAGACGTTCGCGACCGGCGGCAAGCGCGTCTGGAACCCCAAGCTCGGTGCGCCCGACAAGGGGCCGGTCGGGATCCACGAGGTGCGCGACAGCGACGGCGAGGTCGTGCTCAGCAACCCGAAGACGCTGAAGCGCACGCAGGTGATCCCGCCCGGCGTCGCGGCCAACGTCGCCTCGATCCTGCAGACCGTCGTCTCGTACGGCACCGGCAAGTCGGCCGCGATCGACGGCTTCGCGGCCGGCAAGACCGGCACGACGGAGAACTACGGCGACGCCTGGTTCGTCGGCTGGAACGAGCAGTTCACGGTCGCGATCTGGGTCGGCTACCCGGACAGACTGATCCCGATGCTGACGGAGTACGCAGGCGAGCCGGTCGCCGGCGGCACCTACCCCGCGTTGCTGTGGCACAACTTCATGGTCCAGGCGATGGGGATCCTCGACCAGCGCGAGGCACTGGCGGAGGCGCTCGAGGCGGGCGAGGACCCCGACACGGTCGACCTGCCGAGCGACGACGTCGAGGTCGCGCCGGGCGGCGGCACGGGGACGACCGGCGACGACGCGGGCGGCGAGGTGCCACTCGACGGCGCCGCCGACGGCGCGACGCCTCCGGCGAACGACGGCACGGGCGGCGGCGCCGTGACCCCTGCCCCAGGCGACACCGGCACGCCAGCACCGCCGGCGGACGGCGACGCCGGCGCACCTGCGCCCGCCACGCCCGCACCGGCGCCGGGCGGCGCAAGCGGCGGCGGCGCCGCGGCGCCCAGCGGCTAGCGTCGTGAGTCGGAAGCGCGGTTCACGACACTAGGTCGCGGCGCACGGGCGGGGGCGCGAGACGGCGATGCTGCCGCGGACGCAGAAGCGCCAAGGCAGCTCGACGGCCTTCGTGATGCCGACGCGCGGACCCGTCACGACCGCGACGCGCTGCCATGCCGCAGGCGCCGGCGCGATCGCGATCGGACCGACGCCGGTGAGCGACGTGTCGTTCTCGGTCAGCTCGATGCCCATGGCCTGCGTGAGCTTCCCCGGGCCGTTGGTCAGCGGCCCGTCGCCGCGACGCGCGCGCATGAACTCCAGCCCCTCGATCGGCTCGAGCGCGCGGATCAGCACCGCCGCGCCCACCCCCTC
>DATHEP010000297.1:0-7845 GCA_035318525.1 Conexibacter sp. | reverse complement strand
GTCCGCGCCATGCGGCGCGTGCCACGCCCCGCCGTCGGCGATCAGGCGGTCCGCCTCGGCGGGACCCCACGTGCCGGGGGCGTACGGATGCAGCGGCGTAGCGTCCCCGAGAATCGGCTCGACGACCTCCCACGCGGCCTCGACCGAGTCCTCGCGCGCGAACAGCGTCGGGTCGCCGCGCATCGCGTCCCCGAGCAGGCGCTCGTACGGCGGCATCTCGTCGGGGTGGTGGTGGCGCGCCAGCAGCTCGACCTCCTCGCCCGCCATCGCCTCGCCCGGCAGCTTCGCGCGCGCCCGCAGCGCGAGCTGGACCGCCGGTCCGAGCAGGAAGCGGAACGAGTTGGGCGTGCTGTCGTCGGGCGTGTCGAAGACCGTCTGCGGCGGGTGGTGCAGCTCGACGAGCACCTCGGTCGCGGTCGTCGGAAGCTGCTTGCCGGCGCGGATCAGGAACGGCACGTCAGCCCAGCGCCAGCTATCGACGTGCAGCCTGACCGCGGCGAACGTCTCGACCGTCGAGTCGGGCGCGACGCCGTCCTCGTCGCGATAGCCCGCGAACTGCCCGCGCACGACGTCGGCAGGGGTCAGCGGCACGACCGACTTCATCAACCGCGCCTTCTCGTCGCGCAGCGACTCGTGCGTGCGCTCGACCGGCGCGTCCATCGTCAGCAGTGCGAGCACCTGCAGCATGTGGTTCTGGATCACGTCGCGGATCGCGCCGGCCTCGTCGTAGAACTTCCCGCGACCGGCGACGCCGAACGACTCCGCCATCGTGATCTGCACGCGCTTGACGTGGTCGCGGTTCCAGATCGGCTCGAGGAACGAGTTCGCGAAGCGGAAGTAGACGAGGTTCTCGACCGCCTCCTTGCCGAGGTAGTGGTCGATGCGGAAGGTGCTCGTCTCCGGGAAGACCGAGGAGAGCGTCGCGTTGAGCGCGCGCGCGGACGCGAGGTCGCGCCCGAACGGCTTCTCGACGACGACGCGCGCACCGTCGGCGCAGCCGGAGCGGCCCAGCTCGCGCACGACCTCGCCGAACAGGCTCGGCGGGATCGCGAGGTAGTGGATCGGGTGTCTCGCGTCGCCCAGCTCGGCGCGGAGCTGGTCGAACGTCACCGGGTCGCCGTAGTCGCCGTCGATGTATCTCAGCCTCGCGACGAGCTGTGCGAAGGCGGCCTCGTCGACGCCGCCGTGCTCCCCCAGGCTGCTGCGCGCGCGCTCGCGGAGCTGCTCGATCCCCCAGCCCTGCTTCGCCACGCCGACGACCGGCACATCGAGCCGGCCGTGTCTGATCAGCGACTGCAGCGCCGGGAAGATCTGCTTGTAGGCGAGGTCGCCGGTCGCGCCGAAGAAGACGAGCGCGTCGGAGTTCGTGTTTCGCCGTCCGCTCGTCGCAAGCGCCGAGCTCCCGGCGACGTCACTCATCGCGCTCTCTTCTCGTCATGCCCGCCGAACTGCGAGCGCATCGCCGACATCACCTTGTCGGCGAACTCCCCGCCGCCCTGCGACTCGAAGCGCTCGAACAGCGCGCCCGTGAGGATCGGCGCGGGCACGCCCACCTCGATCGCCGAGAGGGCAGTCCAGCGGCCCTCGCCGGAGTCCGACACGCGGCCGGAGAACTCGTCGAGCTGCGGCGAGGCGACGAGCGAGGCGACGGTCAGGTCGAGCAGCCAGGAGGCGATCACCGAGCCGCGCCGCCAGACCTCCGTCACCGCCGTCAGGTCGAGGTCGTACTGGTAGGCCTCGGGGTCCGTGAGCGGCGCCGTCTCGGCGTCGACGTCGCGCTGCGCGGCGCCGGCGTTCGCGTGCCTGAGGATGTTCAGCCCCTCCGCGTAGGAGGCCATGATCCCGTACTCGATCCCGTTGTGGACCATCTTCACGAAGTGCCCGGCGCCGGACGGGCCGCAGTGCAGCCAGCCCTCCTCGCCGGCGGCGAGCTCGCCGCTGCGGCCGTCGGTGCGCTCGGCCGCCTCGACACCCGGCGCGAGCGCTCTGAAGATCGGCGCGAGCCGCCCCACCGCCGTCTCGTCGCCGCCGATCATCTGCGAGTAGCCGCGCTCCAGACCCCACACGCCGCCGCTCGTGCCGCAGTCGACGTAGTGGATCCCGAGCGCCGCCGTGCGCTTCGCGCGGCGCTGGTCGTCGCGGTAGTTCGAGTTGCCGCCATCGATCACGACGTCATCGGCGTCGAGCAGCGGGAGCAGCGCGTCGAGCGTCTGGTCGACGACGGCAGCCGGGACCATCAGCCACACGGCGCGCGGCTTCGCCAGCTTCGAGACGAAGTCCTCCAGCGATTCGCCGCCGATCGCACCTTCGCCGGCGAGCTGCGCGACCGCGTCGGGGCTCATGTCGAACACGACGGCATCGTGCCCGTGGCCCATCAGCCGCCGGACCATGTTCGCGCCCATCCGGCCGAGGCCGATCATGCCGAGTTGCATCGCTGCTCCTTGATCGCGTCGCGGTTCGTGGCGGTCAGTGTGTCGTCCTCCGCGGCGGCGGCGTGCGCCGGCTCAGCGCAAGCCGCGCGCGCATGCCGGCCATCATTCCGATCGAGCCGGCCACGCCGAGGCCCGCGCCGAGCGCGACCTGGCGCGTGGGGGCGCGGCGATCGCGCGCGAGCGCGGCGAGACCGGCGACGCCGAGCGGCGCCAGCAGCAGCGCGGAGGTGACGGCGCCCGGGTTGCGGGTGCGCGTGCGCGCGGCGAGGCCGAGGTGCATCGCGGCGTTGCCGACGAGCAGCGAGAGGACGGTCGCGCCGGTCGCGGGCCGGCGCGGGCCGGCGGCGATCGCGGCGCCGGACAGGCCCCACCCGAGCCCGGTGTTGATCGCGAGGCCGCCCGTGCGGGAGATCGGGAGCTCGTCGTCGTCGCTGCCGATCACCTCGCGGTTCATCCACGGGAGGAAGCCGCCCGGCCACACCCACTCCTCCGTCTGGTGCCAGAGCAGGGCCGGCAGCGGCAGCCACAGCGTCCAGCGCAACTCGTCGGCGAGCCAGCCGCGGCGCGCGCCAGCGAGCGCGGTGGCCGGTCCGACAGCCGCGGCGGCGACCCACGGCCAGCGTCCGTGCGTGCGGTCCACGAGGGTCACCGCGTCATCTTACGAAGGAGGTCCGCGCAAGCGGGACTGGAGGGATCCGTCCCCGCTGCCGATGAAGATGACGATCACCTTGCCGCGCAGCTCGTCGACACCCCTTCGCCCCCGCGCATGAGCACGACGCGACAGCCCGCGCCGTCAGCGCGACGACGAAGCGCGCCCCAGCCGCGCACGACGCCGCGGGCAGCGCGCGATCATGCTGCAAGCGTGATCGACCTCCACTGCCACCTGCTGCCCGCGATCGACGATGGCCCGCGCACGATGGACGAGGCGCTCGCGATGGCGCGCCTGCACGTCGCGGCCGGCGTTCAGACGGTCGCGGCGACGCCGCACGTCAGCTGGGACATGCCGACGAGCACGGAGGCGATCGAGCGCGGACTCGTCGAGCTGCGCGCCGCGCTCGCCGAGCAGCAGATCCCGCTGGAGCTCGTGCGCGGCGCAGAGGTCGACGTCCACCGGGCCTCCGAGTTGTCGGACGACGCGCTGCGCGAGCTGACGCTCGGCGGCGGCGGCTGGCTGCTGCTCGAGGCGCCGCTGCGCCAGGGCATCCCGCTCGAACCGATCGTCCGCTCGCTGCACGCGCGCGGGCACCGCATCGTGATCGCGCACCCCGAGCGCTCGCCGCTGCTGCAGCGCGATCTCGCCGGCCTGCGGCAGCTCGTGCGCGCCGGCGTCGTGACGCAGGTCACCGCGAGCTCGTTCAGCGGGCGCTTCGGCCGCACCGTGCAGCGCTTCGCGGAGGAGCTGCTCGACGCCGGGCTCGTCCACACCGTCGCCTCCGACGCGCACGACAGCGTCCGACGGCCGCCCGGCATCTCCGCGGAGCTCGTCGCGGCCGGCGTCGGCGACCTCGTCCCGTTGCTCGCGCAGCAGATCCCCGCGGCGATCCTCGCGGACGAGCCGATCCCACACGTGCCGGGGCGCACGCGCTCGCAGACGAGCCGCCTGCGGGCGCTGCTCGCGCGGCGCTGAGATCTAGTGCACGCGGCCGCGTGTACTAGCTACGGCAGGTCCGCGACGACGTCCGCAAGCGGCTTGCGGATGCCGGTGAAGAACGGCAGCTCCTCGCGCATGTGAGCGCGGGCGCGGGCGCCGCGGAGATGGCGCATCAGGTCGACGATGCGGGTCAGCTCGTCGGCCTCGAACGCGAGCAGCCACTCGTAGTCGCCGAGCGCGAAGCCGCTGACCGTGTTGGCGCGCACGTCGGCGAAGTCGCGGGCCATCATCCCGTGCTCGCGCAGCATGTCCGAGCGCTCCTGCGGCTCCAGCAGGTACCACTCGAGCGAGCGCACGAAGGGGTAGACGCAGACGTATCTCCGCGGCTCCTCGCCCTGCAGGAAGGCCGGTACGTGCGCCTTGTTGAACTCGGCGTCGCGGTGCACGCCGACGTTCGTCCAGACGGCGTCGAGCGCGCGCCCGAGCTGCGTATGGCGGAAGGCGACGAGCGCGTCCTGCAACGCGTCGGCGGTCGGGCCGACGAGCCACAGCAGCAGGTCCGCGTCGGCGCGGAAGCCGGCGAGCGAGTAGGCGCCGCGGAGCGTGACGCCGTTCCCCGTCAGCGCCGTCTCGGCCTCGGCGGCCGCCGACGCGAGCGCGTCGGCTCCGGGCTCGCGGGCGTGGAAGGCGGCGTAGAGCGTGTAGGGAGTCTCGAAGGTCGTCACGCGGTCGTCTCCATGGCGTCGGGGGCACGCGCAGCCGTCGGCATCGTATGCATCAGCGCTCACGCACAAGGGCGTCGCCGCCGGCTCCCCCATCGTCGCCGAGTGCGTCGATGCGCGCTCGGACGAGGTCCGCACGGTCGTCGGCGACGCGCCCGTAGCGCTGCAGCGCGCTGTCGATCACGTAGTCGAAGTATGGATCGGCACGCAGTGCGAGCAGCTCGCGTCCTACGAACGCGCGCAGCTCCGCCGACGCGCTGCTGAGCTCCGGTCCGAGCTCTGGCCGACCGTCGACGAGCACCACTACGTCGTGGACGTCGAGGCTGCGCAGGACGTCGCCGCGTCCTCGACCCTTCCATGCCTCCAGCTTCGTCGCCAGGAGCGCCGGCGGAGCGGCGGCGCGAATGCGCGCACCGGAGGGCAGGCGGCGCACGAGCGCTGTCTCGAACGCCATCGAGTACCAGGAGTTGGTGAAGCCGAACACACGCTCGTCGTCGGGCATCAGGTCGAGGATGAGCCCGCTCTCCGGATGGCGCCAGCGGCAGATCACCGGCGAGTCGGACGCCTCGCGAAAGCCGCGCGCTCTCAGTCTGCTCGCAAGGTGCTGGTACCCGGACCGCGTCGCGGCCTCGCAGATCGCGTCGACGTCATCCGTCATCCGCGCGGGCGGAGCAGCGGGCTCCGACTGCCACAGCCCGATCGTGGCGCCGCCGACGAACACGATCTCGTCGACGACGCGGTCGAGGACCGAGGCGGCCAGCTCCAGCAGCGGCTCGGTCATCCGGGCCTGCGCAGCACATCGTGCAGGGCGTCCGCCGCGACGGCTCGCACACGTGCGTCGCCGGCGCGCAGCGAGTCGATCAGGACGAGCAGCTCGACCAGACTCGGCGTCCGGCCGGCGGCGGCGACCGCTGCGCGATGCAGCGGCTCGAGCGCCTGTCCGCGCGTCACCCCGCGCGGGTCGGGCCAGACCGGGGGCGGGTCCTCACCGTCGGTGCGGATGCGTTCGGCCATCGGCTCGGCCGCCCAGGCCGCCGGGACTCCCGGGACGAGCTCGCCGAGCGGCGCCGGCGCCACGAAGCGAGCAGCGTGGACGACCAGCTCCTCGAAGCCCGCGCGATCCACGCGCCCCGTCCCGGCGCGGTAGAGCCGCACCTGCTCGCTGCGTCTCAACGCGCGGTGGACCATCGTGTGGTCGAGCCCCATGGTCGTCGCGAGCGAGCGCAGCGAGCGCGACCGCTCACCCGTCGCCAGCACGCCGGCGAGCACGTACAGGTCGACAGGTCCCACCATGGCAACGACTGTAGCGTGTTGCGCAACATCCAACAAGTGTATGGCGCGACGCCGGTGTGCGAGGCTGCGTCCGCTCACGACACGCGGGAGAGAGGCGGCGGCATGGACATCGACCTGTCCGGCAGGGCGATCGCGATCACGGGCGCGTCCTCGGGGATCGGCGAGGCGACGGCGCTCGCGTGCGCCGCGGCCGGGGCGAGCGTGGCGCTGGCCGCGCGGCGCGCCGACCGCATCGAGGCGCTCGCGCGGCGGATCGCCGACGAGCACGGCGCCGACCGCGCCGTGGCGATCCCGACCGACGTCGGCGAGGAGGAGCAAGCGCGCGCGTTCGTCGAGCGCGCGCACGCGCAGCTCGGCCGCCTCGACGGGCTCGTCAACAACGCCGGCGTGATGCTGCTCGGGCCGATCGAGGGCGCGCCGACGGAGGAATGGCGCCGCATGGTCCATGCGAACGTCTTCGGCGTCCTCTACTGCACGCACGCGGCGCTGCCGTTGATGCGCGCGCAGGGAGCGGGCGACGTCATCAACGTGAGCTCCGTCGCGGGGCGCGTCGCGACCATGGGATCTGGCGTCTACAACCTCACGAAGTGGGGCGTCAACGCCTTCTCCGAGTCGCTGCGTCAGGAGCTGGTGGCGAGCGGCGCGAACGTCCGCGTGACGATGATCGAGCCGGGCGCGGTCGCCACCGAGCTGCCGGACCACCTCCGCCCGGAGATCCAGGAGCTCCTGCACAGACGGCTCGCGGGCATCGAGCCGCTGCAGGCCGAGGACATCGCGAACGCGATCCTGTTCGCGCTCGGCCAGCCGCCGCACGTGAGCGTCAACGAGCTGCTGGTGCGGCCGTCGAGACAGCGATGAGCCCCGCTTTCACCGGATCTTCATCGCGCCTTGCGCGCGTGCGGGTACGGTGTTCGAGGCGATGACTCCCCGCACCGCTGCCAACGACCTGCGCACGGCCGCCCTCCAGCGGACGGAGGCGCTCGAGGCCGTCGACCGCGCGCTCGCCGAGGCCGGCGCTCCGCACACGCCACCGCTGCCCGGTCGCTACCTCCTCGTCGCGCACGGCCACGAGCAGCGGCGCGTGCCGCTGACGCGGTCGATCACGCACCTCGGCCGCGGCTTCGCGGCGACGCTGCAGCTGGAGGACCCCGGCGTCTCGCGCCGGCACGCGATCATCGTGCAGCGGCGCGGCGGCGCGCGGATCCTCGACGACCGCAGCGCGAACGGCACGTGGGTCAACGGCCGCCGCGTGTTCGACGTCGAGCTGTGCGACGGCGACATGATCGTGCTCGGCCGCGCCGTGCTCGTGTACGTCGACGCGTCCGCCTGAGCGCTCAGGCGGCGTAGCCGGCGAGCGTGACGAGCCGCGCCAGCGGCACGTCGCGGCCGGCGAGGATGCAGGTCCGTCCCGCTCTGCGCCATGTCACGACGTGCGCGCCGTCGAGCTGCAGCACGCGCAGCGGGACGCCGTGCCACTCGACCAGCCGGCCACCGCCGACGGGCAGCTCGGCGTCGGCGATCGCGTAGCCGATGCGGTGCCCTGCGGCGTCGGCGTAGAGGACGGTGCGCAGCTCGTGGCCGTCGACCGTGTCGGTGCGCTCACCGACGGCCCGCCAGCCGGCACGCGTCCACGTCGGGAAGGCGATCGGGCCGGCGGTCGCGTCGAGCAGCTCACCGCCGGGCAGCGCCGCCGGCGCGGGCGCGGCGGCCGGGCGCAGCGCGACACCCGCGACGTCCTGCACGCGCGGGGCGGTCGTGGCGCCTCCGCCCGTCGCGAGCACGACGACGAGCGCGGTGAGCAGGACGG
>DATHEP010000296.1:0-2273 GCA_035318525.1 Conexibacter sp. | reverse complement strand
TCGCCGAGGCACAAGCGTTCCTCGCCGCGCGACCGTACGTGACCGCCGCCGAGGCGCAGCGCACGCTCGCGACGCACGGGCGCTGGTGAGCCGCCGATGCGCATCGCGATCGTCGCCGAGTACTACCCGCGCGCGGCCGATCCGGTGCTCGGCGTGTGGGCGCACCGCCAGGCGCTCGCCGCACGCGAGGCCGGCGCCGACGTGCGCGTGCTCGTGCTGCACCGTCCGCTGCCGCCGCTCGCCGCGCTGCGCAGCCGCGACCTCGCCGCCGCACGCGCCGCGCTGCGCCAGCCACGCCGCACGACGCTCGACGGCATTCCGGTGACCTACGTCCCCTACCTCTCGCCGCCGCGGCCCTGGAGCTACGGCGCGTGGGGAGCGTGGGCCGCGCCGCGCCTGCGGCGCGCACTGCGCACGCTGCACGCCGCGTGGCCCTTCGAGCTCGTCCACGCGCACTACGCGGTCCCCGCCGGCGACGCAGTCCGGCGGGCCCACCCCGACGTCCCGCTCGTCGTCTCCGTCCACGGCGGCGACGTGCTCGCGACCGCTCAGCGCAGCGCCTACGGCCGCCGCGTCGTCGAGCGCACGTTTGCGCACGCTACCCTCGTGCTGGCCAACAGCGCCGGCATCGAGGCGCGCTGCCGCGCGCTCGGCGCTCGCAAGACGAGCGTCGTCCACCTCGGGACCGACGTCCCGCACGCGATCCCGGAGCGCACCGACCGCCGTCCCACGCTCGTGACCGTCGGCCACCTCGTCGCGCGCAAGCGCCATGCCGACGTGATCGAGGCGCTCGCGCGGCTCACGTCGGCGCATCCCGGCCTGCGGTACGTGATCGTCGGCGACGGCCCCGAGCGCACGCGTCTCGTAGCGCTCGCCGCCGAGTGCGGCGTCGGCGACCGGGTCGAGCTGACCGGTCAGCTGCCACCGGCCGAGGCGCGCGCACGCGCCGCCGAGGCCGACTTGTTCGTGCTGCCGAGCACGGACGAGGCATTCGGCGTCGCCTACGTCGAGGCGATGGCCGCCGGCGTGCCCGCGATCGGCTGCGCCGGCGAGGACGGACCGGACGAGATCACGGCGCAGGGTCCTGGCCTCGTGCAGGTCCCGCCCTGCGATCCCGCCGCGCTCGCGGACAAGATCGACCGCCTCCTGACCGACGACGCGGCGCGCGCCACGCTCGCTGCCGCGGCGAGGAGCACGGCCGAGCGGTCGTTCACGTGGAAGGCGTGCGGCGAGCGGACTGTCGCAGCGTACGAGCAGGTGCTGCGTTTTCCCCGTGCGGACGGCGGGTAGCTACCGCCTCAAGGCGTCCTCCCGGTCCAGCGCGCCTCGGGTCGGGAGGCGCCTGCTGCCGCGCCGGTCCTGGCCGGCGGAGGGCCAGTCCCGGTCCCCGGCTTCCCGCCGCCGGCGCGGCAGCATCCCTCCCTTCGCAGCAACTTCGACACCGGGGCGGCGTTCCGACCGACGCGGCACGATCCACGCCGCTTGCTAGCGTGGCGCGACTCGCGCGACGCGCGCCGCATCGACATGCGCCGATCGACCACCCCCCTCCTCGCCCTCCTGGCCTGCCTGCTCGTGTTCGTCGCGCTGCCGGCAGCCGCACTCGCGAACGCGACGGACGACCGCATCGTGCACGACTGCTCGTATTCACCTGACGGATACCTGACGGGCACCTACACGAAGGCGCAGCTGCAACACGCGCTGCGCAACCTGGACGGCGACGCGCTCGAGTACAGCGGCTGCCACGACGCGATCAGCGAGGCCCTGCGCGCACCCCCGCGCGACGGCGGCTCCGGCGACGGCCCCGGCGGCAGCGGCACCGACGGGTCCGACCCCGGCGTCGGCGGGACGAGCGGCAGCGGAGGCGGCGGCGGCACGGCGGGCGGCGACCCGAACGCGCCTCCGCCGGCGCCCCACACCGGCACCGAGGTGCCGGTCGCGATCGCGGGCACGACGATCGAGCCGGGCGAGCTGCCGTCGATCGGCCAGGATGCGAACGCGCTGCCCGACCCGCTCGTCGCCCTGCTCGTGCTGCTCGGCCTCGCCGCACTCGTGCCCGCCGCCCTGACGATCGGACATCGTGTCGTCGCTCGTCGCCGCGCCTAGCGAGGGCGGTGATCGGACGGCGCCCGCTGCACCCGGTCGCCGCCTCCCGGCCAGGTACACGGACCCGCTCGGCACGCTCGCGCTGGCCGCGCTGCTGATCGGCGTCGTGTTCGTCGGGCGCGGCGGCTCTGCGCTCGCGCGCACGACGACGGTCGAGCTGGCGCTGATCC
>DATHEP010000295.1:0-3952 GCA_035318525.1 Conexibacter sp. | reverse complement strand
GTCGCAGTCGAGCATCCGGCGCAGCGCAGCCTGCCGCCCCTCCTCCTGCTCGACGAACGCGTCCACGAGCGCGCGCGTCTCGTCGTCGAGCTCGCGCGGGGGTGTGGGCATGACGCCGTAGCGCTCGCGGTAGAGCCCGCTCATGTGCATCGAGACGAGCAGCCCGGCGTACGGGTCCTCCTCCTGCACGACCTCGACGCCGGCGCGGTAGAAGGCGAGATGGACGGCCGCCGGCACGGTGAAGAACGACTGCGGCGCGCCGTCGGCGGTGAGCCGCGGGCGCCGCTCCCACACAGCCCAGCCGTCGTCGTGCCGCGCCGCTGCCCGAACGACCGAGTCGTACGGCTCCGGGCGCGCGAAGCCCGGCCCGCCCCACGCCGCCGCGAGCTGCCCCGACAGGTCGGCGTGGTCGGTCTGCAGGACGATTTGCCAGGCGTCGCCGGCGTCGCGCACGAGCATGCGGTGAGGCTACCCGCTGTGCCACCGGCGCTCGCCGCGAAGCGTCGCGCGCCGCTCAGCGCTTTCTTGACGAACCCCACCAGACACGCAACGTGCGCCGCGACAAGGTTGCGCGTCCGCCCCCAGACAAGACGAAACCCCGGCGGTTTGGCCTGCCCTGCCGAGGCAGAGCTACACAGGGACCGTTCCGGGGCTTTGACTGCGCAGGCTACCACCGAATGTCCTCGACGACCACCGCTCAGCTCTCCGACGATCGACTCGAGCAGCTGCTGAGCCGCGAGCGTCTCAGCGTCTACGCCCACCAATGCGACGGCAGCTTCCGTAGCGCGATCGCGCTCTATCGCTGGAACGCGACCGTGAGCGCGGCGCTTGGGAGCCGCTCGGCCACCTGGAGGTGGCGCTGCGTAACGGGATGAGCGTGAGCCTCGCTGCACGACATCGTCGGAGTGGCCTGCGCGGCTCGTGGCTCGACGATCCAGGCCGTGAGCTCGATTCGCGTCTGCGAGGTCACCTCGCAACCGCCCGCCGCCGAGTCCGCCAGAAAGGCAAGCGCATGAGCGATGCGCAAACGATCAGCGAGCTGGGCTTCGGCTGCCCGACTGGATCGTGCGCGAAAGCCGCGTGCCGGACGCATTGCGGATGCGTCCGGCGGTGCTCGTGGACTGACGCGTCAGCGCGCCGCGCCGGCGCGGCGTCCGCGGCTGCGGTTGCGGCGCCGTCTCGCGCTGCCGCCGCTGATCGACGGCGTGCTCGTCGCGCGCGCGCTGATCGGCAGGCCGCCGGCTTCGAGCTCGCGGTGCAGGCCGAGGCCGGCGACCATCGAGACGATCTCGCGGACCTGGTCCTCGAGCACGAACGTGATGCCGATGCCGGTCGCGCCCGCGCGCGCCGTGCGGCCGACGCGGTGGACGTAGTCCTCGGTCGCGCCGGGCGCGTCGTAGTTGATGACGTGCGTGATGTCGCGCACGTCGATGCCGCGGGCGGCGACGTCGGTCGCGACGAGCGTGTCGACGCGGCCGTCCTCGAACTGGCTCAGGGCGCGCTCGCGCTGGCTCTGCGACTTGTCGCCATGCATCGCCGCGACGTTGAGCGTCGCGACGCGCCCGAGCTGCTTCGCGAGCCGGTCGGCGCCGCGCTTCGTGCGCACGAAGACGAGCGTGCGGCCGCGCTCCTGCTCGGTCAGCTCGGCGATGAGCTGGTCGGTCCGCCGCTCGCGGCTGACCTTCAGGAAGCGGTGCTCGACCTTGCCGCGCGCCTGCGGCGCGGTGACGTGCGCGTGCCGTCTCGCGTTGCGCGTGTAGATCTTCGCGATGCGGTCGACCTCGCCCGCGAGCGTCGCGGAGAAGAGCATCGTCTGGCGCGACTCGGCCGTCAGCGCGACGAGCCGGTCGACGACCGGGCGGAAGCCCATGTCGAGCATGCGATCGGCCTCGTCGAGCACGAGCAGCTCGACGGCGCCGAGCCGCACGGCTCTGCGGTCGAGCAGGTCGATCAGGCGACCGGGCGTCGCGACGAGCACGTCGGCGCGTCTGGCGGCGCGGATCTGCGGGTTGATGTTGGCGCCGCCGTAGACGGCGACGACCGACAGCTTGCGCGCGCGGGCGATCGCGTCGAGCTCGTCGACGATCTGGCTGGCGAGCTCGCGGGTCGGGGCGAGCACGAGCGCGCCGGGCGCGCCGTCGCCGCGCGTGCGGCGGACGCGGTCGACGAGCGGGATGCCGAACGCGAGCGTCTTGCCCGAGCCGGTGGGCGACTCGACGAGCACGTCGTGGCCGGCCAGCACGTCGGGGACGACGGTCCGCTGGACGGCGAACGGCTTCTCGATGTCGCGCGCGCTCAGCGCGCGGGCAACCGCGTCGGACACGCCGAGGTCGGCGAAGGTGGACTGCTGCATGTGATGCTCCTCGCGGCCGGCGCAGGGCGCGCCGACAGCTATGTGGTGGGGAGAGATTCGACTGTCCCCAACCGCGCGTGGCGCCTTCAGGAGCAAGAACCTCAGCGTGCGGCGGCGCCGCGCGCTGGCCGTCACGGTAGCAGCAGTCGTGTCACACCGATACGCTGAGTGACATCGACCAGGTACTGCAAGAGCCTGCCGCAAGTCCCACGCCGGACGACATCCAGCCGACCGCGAACGAGACGCTGGACCGCACGCTCACGGGAATCGTGACCGTCGCCCCGGTGCTCGCGCTCGGGCTCGTCGCCTGGCAGCTGTGGGGCGACGCGTTCGGCATGAGCGACCTGATCGTGTTCGGGATCATGTACGTGGTGACCGGGCTCGGGATCACCGTCGGCTTCCACCGGCTGTTCACGCACCGCTCGTTCAAGACGAACCGCGCGGTCCGTGGAGCGTTCGCGATCGCCGGCTCGATGGCCATCGAGGGGCCAGTGGTCTCGTGGGTCGCCGACCACCGCAAGCACCACGCCTTCTCCGACCGCGAAGGCGACCCGCACAGCCCGCACGTGGATCACGGCCACGGGCTGCGCGGCGCGCTGCGCGGTCTCGCTCATGCGCACCTCGGCTGGCTGTTCATCCACACGCAGCGCGGCAACAAGGAGCGCTACGCACCCGACCTGCTCAGAGACCCGGTCGTGTCGTGGGTGAACCGCACGTTCTTCGTGTGGGCCGTCGGTGGCTTCGTGCTCGCGTTCGCGCTCGGGTACGCGATCGGCGGCACATGGGAGGCGGGCGTGACCGGGATGCTGTGGGGCGGCCTCGTGCGGATGCTCGTCCTGCACCATGCGACCTACTCGATCAACTCGCTCTGCCACTTCTTCGGGCGCAAGCCGTTCGATACCGGCGACGAGTCGCGCAACCTCGCCTGGCTGGCGCCCGTGACGTTCGGCGAGGCGTGGCACAACGGCCATCACGCCTTCCCCACCTCCGCGCGGCACGGCCTCGAGCGCTGGCAGCTCGACATCTCCGCCGGCGTGATCGTGCTGCTGGAGCGCGTCGGCCTGGCGTGGGACGTCGTGCGCGTCGACCCCGCGAAGCTCGCCGCCAAGCGCGCCGCACCCTCGTCCGCGAGCTGAACGTCAGCGCGCCAACCGCGCGTCCGGGTGGGCACGCGCGACGGCGGGTAGCCTGACGGTCGCGTGCTCCAGTGTCGCGACCTGCACCTGCGCTACGGCTCGGTCGTCGCGCTCGACGGCCTCTCGCTCGACGTCGCGAAGGGGCGCATGACCGGCTTCGTGGGTCCCAACGGCGCCGGCAAGACGAGCACGATGCGGATCGTCCTCGGCGTGCTGGGCGCGGACGCCGGCGAGGTCAGCTGGAACGGCGTGCCACCGGACGCGGCGACGCGGCGCCGCTTCGGCTACATGCCGGAGGAGCGCGGCCTCTACCCGAAGATGCGCGTGCGCGATCAGCTCGTGTTCCTGGCACGGCTGCACGGGATCGAGGCCGCCGCCGCGCGCGCGGCGAGCGACGAGCTGCTGGAGCGGCTCGGCCTGACCGACCGCGCCGGCGACGCGGTCGAGGCGCTGTCGCTCGGCA
>DATHEP010000294.1:0-2971 GCA_035318525.1 Conexibacter sp. | reverse complement strand
ACTGGCGGGCGATCTTCGTCGTGCAGGTGCCGATCGCCCTCGCGGGCGCGCTCGCGGCGATCCGCGACGTCCCCGAGCCGGCCGTCACGCCGGTCGTCGAGGAGCTGGAGGAGCCGCGCGCAGCGCGGATCGCCGACGCCGCCGCGCTCGCACTGGTGTCCGCCGCCCTCACTGCGGTGCTGTTCGGTCTCGTGCTGCTGCTGATCGCCGGCTGGGCGGTCGAGCCGCTGGCGGCGGCGGCGACGGTGACGATCCTGCCGCTGGCGGCGTTCGCCGGCGCTCGCGTTCACGGACCGCCGCGCACGCGCGCGGTCGCCGGGTCGCTGCTCGTCGGCGGCGGCGTGCTGGCGCTCGCGTGGCTGCCGAGCGCCTCGGTCGCGTGGACGTTCGTTCCGCAGGCGCTCGCGGGCGTCGGCATGGGGATGGCGCTGCCGGCGTTCGCCGGGGAGCTGCTGCCCGAGCGGGCCGCGCACGATGCCGCCCGGCTGCTGACCGTCCGTCACGTCGGCATTGCGCTCGTGCTGATCGCGCTCGCGCCGCTGATCGCCGACCGGCTCGACGTGGTCACCGAGCGCGCGCAGCAACAGGGCGTCGCGCTCGTGCTCGACGCACCCCTGCCGCCGCAGGACAAGCTCGAGCTGGCGCCCGCCCTGCTGGGCGGCGTCGAAGCCGAACGGCCTCGCGCCGGCCTCGAGCGGGCGCTCGCCGAGCACGGGGACGGGTACGAAGGCGACGAGCGGCTCGCGTACGACGAGATGGCACAGCGAGCCGACGAGGTGCTCGTCAGCGCCGTCGACGACGCCTTCCGCCCGGCCTTCGTGCTCTCCGGAGCGCTGGCGCTGCTCGGAGCGGTCGCGCTGCTGATCGGTGGTGCCGGACCCGTTCCGCTTGCCCGCCCGGCGATGCTCGCGCCGGTCCTGGCGCTGGCCGCCGGCCTGCCGATCGCCTACGTGGCGATCCACGCCGCCGACGAGCCCGAGCCGGTCGTGATCGCCGACCCCTGCGCCGACCGCGAGCTGCCCGACAGCGGCGGCATAACGGGCTTCCTGCAGGACCGCGCGCTCGAAGCGCTCGACGACGCCGCCTGCCGCCTCGGCAGCAGCCGCGAGGAGCTCGTGCTCGCGCTCGCCAACGAGGAGGCATCGCGCCGCTTCTACGACCGCCACGACGTCGACCCGCGCTCGGTCGGCAGCCTGCTGGAGAACCTCGTCAGCCCGTGAGGAGGCGCGCGCACCCGCTGGCCGCGCCGCCACGTAGCATCCGCCGCCGAACGCCCTGATGGCCCAGCGACGCCTCCACGGCCTCGAGCGCGTGCTCGGGGTCAACGCCCTCTTCTCGACCGCCTACGGCAACGTGGGCTCGTCGATCTACTACGCGCTCGGGCTGGTCGCGAGCTTCGCGCTGGGCCTCACCCCGGTCGTGTTCGTGATCGCCGGGGTGATCTTCTTCCTCACCGCCGCCACCTACTCTGAGGCGACGGCGATGTACCCGGAGGCGGGCGGCTCGTCGAGCTTCGCGCGCCACGCCTTCAACGAGTTCTGGTCCTTCTTCGCCGCCTGGGGCCAGATGCTGAACTACGTCATCACGGTCTCGATCTCGGCGTTCTTCGTGCCGCACTACATCGGCAGCCTTTTCTGGGAGCCGCTGCGACACTCGCCCGGGGACATCGTCGCGGGCTGCGTCGTCGTCGCGGTGCTCGCGGTCATCAACGTGTTCGGCGTCAAGGAGGCGGCTCGCCTCAACATCCTGCTGGCCGTCACCGACTTTGCGACGCAGTTGCTGCTCGTGCTGCTCGGGCTGGTGCTCGTCTTCTCGCCCGAGACGCTGATCGACAACGTGCACTTCGGGCTCGCGCCGTCGTGGAAGGACTTCGTGATCGCGATCCCGGTCGCGATGATCGCCTACACGGGCATCGAGACGATCTCGAACATGGCCGAGGAGGCGAGAGACGAGGCGACGACGATCCCGCGTGCGATCAACCGGGTCGTCGTCGCCGTGTTCGCGATCTACGCGCTGCTGCCGGCGGTTGCGCTGTCTGCGCTGCCGGTGACCCAGAGAGCCGACGGTTCGTACAGCACGCTGCTGGGCGTCGGCGAGGACCAGGGCGGCTACGCAGGTGACCCCGTGCTCGGAATCGTCAAGAGCATGGATCTCGGGCCGCTGCAGAGCGTCGGCGAGATCTATGTCGGACTGCTGGCGGCGACGATCCTCTTCATCGCGACGAACGCCGGCATCATCGGCGTCTCGCGGCTCGTCTACTCAATGGGCATCCACCGCCAGGTGCCCGACAAGCTGCGCCAGCTTCACCCGCGCTTTCGCACCCCCTGGCTCGGGATCCTGATCTTCTCCGGCTTCGCCTGCATCGCGATGCTGCCCGGCAGAGCCGCCTTCCTCGGCAACATCTACGCGTTTGGCGCGATGCTGTCGTTCACGATCGCGCACGCCGCCGTCGTGCGGCTGCGACTGAAGGAGCCGGAACGCGAACGGCCATACCGCGGCCCTGGCACGCTGCGCATCGGTGGGCGCGAGCTGCCGCTGTTCGCGCTCCTCGGCGGCCTTGGTACCGGCCTCGCCTGGGTCACGGTGACGGCGTTGCACCTCGACGTGGCGATCGCAGGCATGAGCTGGCTGCTGCTCGGCATCGCGCTGTACGTCGTCTACCGGCGCCGGCAGGGACTCGACCTGACGACGACGACGCGTGTCGCCGTGCCGAAGCCGGTCGTCGACCACGAGGCCGAGTACGAGTCGGTGCTGGTCGCCTTCGACGAGCGCGAGTACGTCCCCGAGGTGCTGGCGACGGCGATCCGCCTCGCTGCCCGCAGAAGCCGCGGCATCCACGTGGTCGTGACGATCACCGTCCCGGCCACGAGCCCTATCAACGCCGCGCTGCCGGAGCAGGAGCTGGCGGCGCAGGAGGCGATCGAGCAGGCGAAGGTGCAGGGCGGGCGGCGCGTCACCGGCCACTGGCAGA
>DATHEP010000293.1:0-3509 GCA_035318525.1 Conexibacter sp. | reverse complement strand
CGGTGCCCTGCCGCCTGGACGGCGACCTCGCGCTGCTGCACGTCCCATTCACCGCTCCGGCGCCGGGGCAGACCGCGGTCCTGCTGGCGGGGGACTCCGTGATCGGATGTGCGACGATCGGAGGGTGACGTCCGACGAGATCCGCGAGACCTTCCTGTCGTTCTTCGAGCGCAACGGCCATCGGCGCCTGCCCAGCGCGTCGCTCGTGCCTGCCGCCTACGACCCGTCGGTCCTGCTCACCACCGCGGGGATGCATCCCCTCAAGCCCTACTTCCAGGGCCTCGAGGCGCCGCCGCACCATCGCCTGACGACCTGCCAGAAGTGCTTTCGCACCGGTGACATCGAGGTCGTCGGGACGACGACCCGGCACCTGACGTTCTTCGAGATGCTCGGCAACTTCTCGCTCGGCGACTACTTCAAGGAGGGCGCGGTCGAGTTCGCCTGGGAGCTGTCGCTTGAAGGCTTCGGCTTCAACCCCGATGACATCTGGGTCACGGTCTTCGAGGGCGACGAGGAGCTGGGCCTCGGTCCCGACGAGGAGGCGATCGCGGCCTGGGAGGAGATCGGCGTCCCGCGCAGCCGCATCGTCCTGTGCCCGCGCTCGGAGAACTTCTGGCAGGCCGGCGACACCGGGCCGTGCGGTCCGTGCTCGGAGCTCTACTTCGATCGCGGCCTGGCCTGGGGCACCGAGGACGACCTGCCCGGCGGCGAGAACGAGCGCTTCCTCGAGTACTGGAACCTGGTGTTCATGCAGTACAACCAGGACCCGGTCGGAACGCTCACCCCGCTGCCCAAGAAGAACATCGACACGGGCCTGGGGCTCAACCGCATGGCGATCCTCAAGCAGGACGTCGCCTCGGTCTTCGAGACCGACCAGTTCACGCCGCTGATCGAGCTGGGCGAGCAGCTCTCGGGCAAACGCTACGGCGAGGACGTCGCGACGACCCGCTCGCTGCGGATCCTCGCCGACCACACGCGCGCGATGACGTTCCTCGTCGCCGACGGCGTCGTGCCCTCCAACGAGGACCGCGGCTACATCCTGCGCCGCGTGATGCGCCGCGCGGTCCAGCACGGCCGCTCGTTGGGCTTCGAGCCGGGCTTCCTGCCGCGCTTCGCGGAGCGCGTCGAGGCGACGATGGGCGGCGCCTACCCAGAGCTGGCCGAGCACCGCGACGCAATCCATAAGTGGCTGCGGGCGGAGGAGGAGGGCTTCGGCCGGACGCTCGAGCAGGGCACGAAGCTGCTCGACGAGTTGATCGCGCGGGCGAGGCAGGAGGGCGAGGAGGGCCTCGGCGCCGACGACGTCTTCCAACTGCACGACACGTACGGCTTCCCGATCGACATCACCCGCGAGGTCGCAGCCGAGCACGACCTCGGCGTCGACGAGCCCGGCTTCGAGCGCCTGATGGAGGAGCAGCGCGCGCGGGCGCGCGCGGGCGGCGCGCGCGGTGGAGCCGGGGCGGACGCCGACGCGTTGCGGGCGCGCGCGCAGGAGCTGGCGACAGGCAGCGGGTTCGCGAGCGAGTTCACCGGCTACGAGACGACCGAGCAGGCCACGTCCGTCGGCGCGCTGGAGCAGGAGGACCGCGGTCTGATGCTGGTGAAGCTCGTCGAGTCGCCCTTCTACCCGGCCGGCGGTGGCCAGGTGTCCGACTCCGGGTTCGTCGAGTGCGCCGACGGCGACTGCCGTGCGCGCGTCGAGCAGGTGCTGCGGCTTGCGGGCGGCCAGGACCAGGTGCTCGTGCTGACGCCCGAGGTCGGCGAGCTGAAGCCGGGCGAGGCTGTGCGGGCGGTGGTCGACCGGCGCGCGCGCCACGCGACGCAGTGCAACCACACCGCGACCCATCTGCTGCACGCGGCGCTCCGCTCGCGGCTCGGTACGCACGTGCGCCAGGCGGGGTCGGCGGTGCAGCCGGACAAGCTGCGCTTCGACTTCACGCACGGACAGGCGTTGACGTCCGAGGAGCTGAGAGCGGTCGAGGCGGACGTGAACGAGTGGATCCTCGAGAACCATCCGGTGCGCGCGCTCACCACGACGCTCGACGAGGCGAAGTCCCGCGGCGCGATGGCGCTGTTCGGCGAGAAGTACGGCGACGTCGTGCGGATGGTCGAGGTCGGCGACGGCTCGTTCTCGCGCGAGCTGTGCGGCGGCACGCATGTGCGCTCGACCGCTGAGATCGGCCTCTTCCGGATCGTCTCGGAGACCTCCTCGGCCGCGAACGTGCGGCGCATCGAGGCGCTGACGGGTCCGGGGGCGGTCCACCTCGCGCGGTCCCACGACGACGCGCTGCGCTTGGCCGCGACTGCGCTGCGGGCGACGCCCGAGGAGGTGCCGCATGCCGTCTCGGCGCTGCAGGCGCGCGTGAAGGAGCTGGAGCAGGCTGCGCGGAAGGGAGGGGGAGCCAACGGCGCCGTCGACTTCGACGCACTGCTGGCATCCGCCACCTCGGTTGCGGATGCGTCCTTCCTCGCTGCGGTCGTAGACGTCGCGGACCCCAAGGCACTCCCCGACCTCGCCGACAAGCTCAAGGCCAAGCTGGGCGACAGCGCCGTCGTGCTCGGCGCGGTCGCCGACGGCAAGGTCCACCTCGTCGCGACCGTCTCCCCGCCGCTCGTCACGCGGGGGGTCAAGGCGGGCGCGATCGTGAGAGTCGCCGCGGAAGTGACCGGCGGCGGCGGGGGCGGTCGCGACACGATGGCCCGGGCCGGCGGTCGAGACCCGGACAAGCTGCCCGAGGCGATCGCCGCCGCACGCGCGGCGATCGAGGCAGCCCTCGCGGGCTGATGCGGGTGCTCGCGCTCGACTACGGCTCGGCGCGCTGCGGCGTTGCTCTGAGCGATCCGACCGGCACGTTGGCGACGCCCGTGGCGGCCGTTGAACGGCCGGCTACGAAGAAGGGCTTCGCCACGCTGGTGGCGTTCGTCCGCGAGCGCGAGGTCGGCCGCGTCGTCGTCGGCCTGCCGCTCGGCTTGTCCGGTCGGGATACCGCCCAGACGACCGAGACGCGAGAGTTCGCGGAGAGACTGGAGCAGGCGCTCGACGTCCCGGTCTCCCTCTACGACGAGCGCTTCACGACGGCGATCGCGGAGCGCGCCGGCTCGCGGACGACGTCGGAGGACTCGCGCGCCGCCGCCGTGCTGCTCGACGACTGGCTCGCGCGCCACGGGGAAGAGGTCCGCCGATGAGCCGCACCCCCGAGGAACGCGAGGCCGCCCGCCTCGAGCGCGAGCGCCGCCGCGCCGTGCGCGGAGGGCGGCCGTTGCCGCCGGATCCGCCGCCGGCGGCTGTCCCGCCGGCGTCGCCGGCGCCCGAAGCCGCGCCGCCAGCCGATGCGCGACGTTCTGAGGGCGCTGAGCGACCCGAAAGCGTCACTCATCAGGTCGAACCGACCCACGACGCCCAGGCGACGCAGGTGTTCGACGTGACGGCGACCTGGGAGGACGAGCGCGCGACGATCGCGGTGCAGCCGGCTGAGCCTGAGCCCGAGCCACCGGCGCTGGCGCCGGCG